>NZ_JBSGHL010000001.1:0-279330 GCF_053604375.1 Streptomyces sp. NPDC004031
CCCGCGCCCCTGGGGGTGCCCGGCGGGGCATCGCGCACCCGGTGCGTGGGTGGGTCGGGTGCCGCCACGGGGCACCTCCTCGGAATGCGCGTACGACCTCACCCGCACCCTCGACGGAGTCGATGCGCATTCCTGCGGGGGCACCCCGCACCGTCCCCCTCCGGGGAGCGTCGGCGGCCGTCCCGCCGGTGGGGGCGGAGGAAGGCTCGCCCGGCGGGGCAAGCGCACCCCGCACCGTCCCCCCCCCGGCGGGAGACGCGGCTGCAAGCCGGTGGGCGGAGAGCTCGCCCGGCAGGGCGAAGAGGCGGGGATGTCACAGGGATGGCGCAGAATGGACCGCGTCAGCGAAAGGAGTGCGCGGTGAGCGTGTGGGACGACGTGGTCGGGCAGCCCCATGTCGTGGCCGAGCTGGCCGCGGCCGCGGGGGATGCCGACGCCGTCGTCACTTCGGGCGCGGCGGGCTCGCGGATGACTCACGCGTGGCTGTTCACGGGGCCGCCCGGGTCGGGGCGGGCGACGGCCGCGCGGGCGTTCGCCGCGGCGCTGCAGTGTGTGAGCCCGGACCGGGCGCTGGGCGGCGCGCCCGGGTGCGGGTTCTGCGAGGGCTGCCACACGACGCTGGTCGGCACGCACGCGGACGTGGAGTTCGTCCGCACGGACCTGCTGTCGATCGGCGTCAAGGACACCCGTGACCTGGTGCGGCGGGCGTCGATGTCCCCGGCGGGGGGCCGCTGGCAGGTGATCGTCCTGGAGGACGCGGACCGGCTCACCGAGGGCGCGGGCAATGTGCTGCTGAAGGCGGTGGAGGAGCCGGCGCCGCGCACGGTGTGGCTGCTGTGCGCGCCGTCCGTCGAGGACGCGCTGCCGACCATCCGTTCGCGCTGCCGGCTGCTCACCTTGCGGACGCCGTCCGCCGAGGCGGTCGCGGATGTGCTGACGCGGCGCGACGGCATCGATCCGGGTCTTGCCGCGCAGGTGGCGCGGGCGACGCAGGGGCACATCGACCGGGCGCGGCGGCTCGCGACCGACGAGGCGGCCCGCGAGCGGCGGGCGGCCGTCCTGCGGCTGCCGTCGCGGGTCGGCGACATCGGGGGGTGTCTGCGGGCGGCGCAGGAGCTGGTGGACGCCGCGGCGGAGGACGCCAAGGCGGTCGCCGAGGAGGTGGACGCGAAGGAGACGGAGGAGCTGCGCGCGGCTCTGGGCGCGGCGGCCGGGACCGGTGGGCGGATGCCGCGGGGTACGGCCGGGGTGATGAAGGATCTCGCCGACCGGCAGAAGCGCCGCTCGACGCGTACACAGCGCGACACCCTGGACCTCGCCCTCACCGACCTCGCGGGCTTCTACCGTGATGTGCTCGCCGTTCAGCTCGGTTCGGACGAGCGCATCGCCAATGTCGAGGTCGAGGACGGGATCCGCCGCCTGGCCGCGGATTCCCGTCCGGAGCAGAGCCTGCGCCGTATCGAGGCGGTGCTCGCCTGCCGCGAGGCCCTCGACCGTAACGTCGCTCCGCTGCTGGCCGTCGAGGCCATGACGCTCGCTCTCCGTACGGGCTGATCGGAGCCGGACCGCGGGCGACACGCCGGCTGCTCACGCGCGCACCGCGCCGGTGGACCGCCCCGCGCGGTCGCGTCGGCTCACCCCTCCTCCCGCCCGTCGGAAGCGGTCCCGGACCCCACCCCCGCGTGGTGGTTGTGCGGCGTTCGGGTGATCGCGGGGCGGAGTGCGTGACGCCAGCAGGGGCTGGAGCGGTGGGCGTTGCAAGGTGCAGGGAGGGGGCTGCCTGCCCGCCGTGGCCCCTGCGGGGGCGCCGTCCCGAGGGGGTTGCCGTGGCTGACGTCGTGTGGTCCGTGCTGGTCGTGCTGGCCGGGGCGGCGGCCGTGCTGCTCGGGCACCGGGCGGTACGGCACTGGTGGGCGGAGCGGGCCGGGCGGGCCTACGAGCTGCCCGTCGACCGCAACGGCACCGTCCTGCGCGCCGGGGCCGCGGGAGCCGCCGCACTCCTGGCCGGGGTGCTGGCCCTTCCGCTGCTCGGCGGCGGAGCGGGAGGCGGGGGCGGAGCGGGCGGTGCGAGCGGCGCGGGCGGAAGCAGCGCGGCCCGGGTCAGCGCCGACGGCGGCAAGGCGTCCGGCGCGCCCGTGCCCGCGGCCCCGTCGCGTACCCCTCAGCCCGCACCCCCGCCGCCGGCGATGCGTACCCTCGGCTATCCGGCGGGCGGCACCCTCGACGTGCTGGCGGACGGCACCCGCGTGTGGCTGCCCCCGTGGTACGCGGCGCCGCAGGGCGTACGGGTCGCCTTCCCGGTGGCCGTCGCCCATCTGCCCGCGGCGCGGGAGGCGGACCTCTTCGACGGCTTCGCCCTCGCCGCCCGGCGCGGGCTCGCCGACCCCTTCGTCCTCGTCCTGCCCGTGGACTGCGCCCACACGGGCGCCGCCCTCGCCGACGCCGGGCGGCACTTCCGCGTGCTGCCCGCGCGCGGCGGCACGGGCGTCATCGGCGTCGGTGCCGGTGCTCCCTGCGCCGTGAACGCAGCGCTTGCCACCACCGGCCGTTACGGCGCCGCCGCCGGTGTGTCCGGTCTGTACCCACCGCCTGCCACCTCGCCCTCTTCGTCGCGCCCCGCACCGCCTCCCCTGCTGCTCGCTTCCGCCCCCGGCGAGACCGCGGCCCGTACCTCCGCGCAGCGGCTGCGCGCCGCCCTCCACCCGCGCGGGACCGACGACGTACGCCTCCTCGACGGCGTGCCCGCCCGCCGTGAGCTCTTCGCCCAGATCGCCGGCTACCTCACGGAGAAGCTCGACGGCCCCGCCACGACCACCCGCACCCCGCCCGCCACCGTCCCCTCGCCCCCTTCGCTCTCCCCGCCCTCCGCCGGCCCCCATAACAGCCCCACCCGCTGACTACCCACGCCACACCGGCCCGCAATCCAGCAAACCACCGCAAAAAGAGCATTCACCCGTGAGAGGGACACCTCGCGGAGCGCCCGCGGCGGACCCCCGCTACGCTCGCAATCATCCGACGGGAGGACCTGAGCCGCCGATGCACCTCACGCGCCTGCTCCGCCTCCCGGCCGCCGCGCTCGCGGCGGCCGGGCTGCTGCTGTCCACATGCTCGGCGTGCTCCGGCGACGGCCGCCCGGCCGCCTCCGCGTCCGCCGCGGCCTCCTCCCCGTCGCCCGGGACGGCCGCGCCCACCGCCGGATCCGGCGCGGGCACCGCGACCGGCGCGGGCGCGCAGCCCGCCACCGAGGCGACGCTCAGCCCCCTCCCGGCCGCGACACCCGCGAACCTGAAGCCGTACTACAAGCAGAAGCTCGCCTGGCACTCCTGCGGTGTCCCGGGCTTCGACTGCGCCACCATGCGCGTCCCGCTGGACTACGCGCACCCCTCCGCCAAGTCCGACCTGAACCTCGCCGTCGCCCGCAAGAAGGCGACCGGCCCCGGCAAGCGGCTCGGCTCGCTGCTGGTCAACCCGGGCGGTCCGGGCGGCTCGGCCATCGACTACATGCAGTACGCGGCCCTCGGCTACCCCACCGCCGTCACCGACCGCTACGACATGGCGGCCGTCGATCCGCGCGGCGTGGCCCGCAGCGAGCCGGTGAAATGCCTGACCGACAAGCAGATGGACGCCTACACGGCCGTCGACACCACCCCCGACGACGCCGCCGAGCAGGGCGAACTCGCCACCGCCGACCGCGGATTCGCCGCGGGCTGCAAGAAGATGTCCGCCGCGCTGCTCGGGCACGTCTCCACCGTCGAGTCCGCGCGCGACATGGACGTCCTGCGCCAGCTGCTCGGCGACGCCAAGCTCAACTACGTCGGCAAGTCGTACGGCACCTTCCTCGGCGCCACCTATGCGGGCCTCTTCCCGCAGCGCGTCGGCCGCCTCGTCCTGGACGGCGCCATGGACCCCTCCGTGGACGCCCTGGAGAGCAGCCGCACCCAGGCCGGCGGCTTCGAGACCGCCTTCGACGCCTTCGCCGCCGACTGCGTCAAGCGCTCCGACTGCCCGCTCGGCCGCACCTCCACCGCCGACGCCGGCAAGCACCTCGACGCCCTTTTCGCCGCCCTGGACAAGCACCCGCTCCCCACCGGCACCTCCCGCCCCCTCACCGAGGCGCTCGGCACCACGGGCGTGATCGCCGCGATGTACGACCAGGAGGCCTGGCCCTCCCTGCGCGGCGCCCTGATCAGCGCGAACAAGGGCGACGGCGCACCGCTGCTCAAGCTGTCCGACGGCTACTACGAGCGGGACGACACCGGTAAGTACAGCAATCTGATGTACGCCAACGCCGCCGTGAACTGCCTCGACCTCCCCCCGGCCTTCCGCTCCCCGGCCGACGTCGACAAGGCGGTGGCCTCCTTCCGCGCCGCCTCCCCACACTTCGGCAAGGCCCTGGCCTGGTCCTCCCTGGTCTGCGGCTACTGGCCCCTCCCGGCCACCGGCCACCCCGAGCGCATCCCCGCCAAGGGCGCCGCCCCGATCCTCGTCGTCGGCACGATCCGCGACCCGGCCACCCCCTACGCCTGGGCCCAGTCCCTCGCCTCCCAGCTCACCTCCGGCACCCTCCTCACCTACGACGGCGACGGCCACACCGCCTACGCCCGCGGCTCCACCTGCATCGACTCCGCGGTCAACGCCTACCTCCTGTCCGGCACCGTCCCCCCCGCCCACAAGAAGTGCACCTGACCAGCCCCTCCACCCGGTCACGACCACCCCCCAGAACCCTGTAGACTTTCCCCCGCTGCGCCTGCCAACCTTGGCCCTACGCGCGCAGCACGCCGCCTTAGCTCAGTTGGCCAGAGCAACGCACTCGTAATGCGTAGGTCTCGGGTTCGAATCCCGAAGGCGGCTCCACGAAAACCCCAGCTCAGATGCTTCTGAGCTGGGGTTTTGTTGTTCAGCGGATACGGCGGCGGCGCTGCGAACGTGCGCTCCGGCTGCTGGCGGTCTCAGTTGTGGTCTCAGTAGGGGCCGCGGGAGCCTGCGGAAGGAAGGTCTCGCCGATGCGGTTCATGGCGTTCTTCGAGAGCTGGGAGCGCCCCTTCACGTAGCGGCGCGTCTGGGCGATCTGCGTGTGCCGCAGAATCTCCATGATGGTCACGATGTCGACCCCCAGCTCGTTGAGGATCGTGCCGGCCGTGTGCCTGCTGCCGTCGTAGAGGCGCCGGTCATCGATGCCCGCTTCGGCAAGGATCTCCTTGAACTCCTCCCAGTCCTGGCGCGGATCGAGCGGCCGTCCGTCGTCGCGGGTGAACACCGCCCCGCACTCCTGCCAGGCCTCGCCAGCCGCGGCCTTCATCTCTTCTTGCTGGGCCTTGTGGTCGACCAGGTACGGGATGAAGGGCGGCGGGATCGGCACCTCCGACCGGCTCTTCTTCGTCTTCGGCCGGGTGAAGACCAGCCCGCCGCCCTTGCGGTCGGGGCAGGCGCTCGCGTGCTTGGTGCAGCTCTCAGTGCAGGGCTTCGGGCAGCCGCGCTTGTAGCCCTTGTGCGCGCCGCAGGCCGGGGGACAAGCGTCGAACCGGTGAAGCCGGGTGCCGCACTCGTGGGGGTCGGAGCAGCCGTGCCGCCAGGTGAGCCGCTGGAGCTGCCACTGCGGATGGAAGAGCGCCGCTTCGAGGTCGACGTACCGCCAGCGCAGACCCAGGCATTCGCCCTGCCGGGAACCCCAAGGCGAGGCCGATCGCCGGCACACCGGCGGGCGACGACCTCGCCGCAGGTCCTTGAAGCGGTAAGCATCAACAGAAGCGTCTCGGCATCGCTCGCGGCAGGGGCAACAGGGGGTGTAATCAGGCAGGCAGGGGTGCAGGCAGGACCAGGAGGAAGCGATGTCCACCATCAGGGAGACCGGCGCAGTGGGCGGCCGGGGCGGTCGCTTCGAAGGGCGCCGGATGGTCGTGACCGGTGGTTCCCGTGGTCTTGGAGAGCAAGTCGTCCGGCTGCTGCTCTCAGAGGGGGCCAGGGTCGCGACGTGCGGTCGGACAACCGCGCACCTTGACGCCCTGCGCGACGCCTTGGCACCCTCCGATCGCCGTCGCCTGGTCACGCGAGTCCTCGACGTGGTCGAACCAGGGGCCGTCGAGACCTTCGTCGCGGAAGCCGCCGACGAACTCGGCGGCCTGGACGGAGCCGTCGCGAGCGCAGGCGGGGCACGGGGTCGCGGTATCGCCGACGCCACGCATCTGGACTGGACGACGACCTGGGAGATGAACGCGGGCCACGCTGCCCGGCTCATCGGGGCGGTGGCTCCCCACCTGCGGGCAGCCGGCGGCGGGTCCGTGGTGGTGGTCTCGTCGATCTCGGGCTCTCGGCCAGGTCCCCAGGCTCAATACGGCGCAGCCAAGGCTGCTCAGATCCACATGGTGTCGTCTCTGGCGCGGGAGCTGGGCAGCGACGGCATCCGGGTGAACGCCGTCAGCCCGGGTTCGATGCTCATCCGTGGAAAGCGCTGGGACCGGATGCGGGAGGAAGACCCGGCCGCCTTCGACCGGTTCCGCGACGAGTTCCCCGGCCGTGAGTTGGTCACCCCCCGGGAGGTGGCCGACGTGATCGCCTTCCTGCTGTCAGCAGAGTCCCGGGGGGTGACAGGAGCGAACATCCCCGTCGACCGAGGGCAGAACGCCCCCACACCTGACGGGTACTGACCAGCCGACCTCAGGCCGCCTCGCCGAGAATCGGCCGAGCCTTCCGCTCGAAGTCACGGACGAGAGCCTCGGCCCGGCGTGGGGCGAGCCGGGAGCGGAAGTCCCGGAGTGCTTGCACCGACCGTTCGCTGTGGACGTCTCCCAACTGGTCGAGCGCACGCGTCGCCGTTCCGAGGGCCTCGTCCAGACGGTTCTGCTGGAAGAGGGCCGTCGCCAGCACGGAGCGGCTGATGGCCTGCCGACGTCGCCGGTTGGCGTTGGCCCGGACGGACGCCGCTGCCAGGCGCTCCGCCTCCGCGGACTCACCGAGATCGCGGTGGACGAGGGCGGCCTCCGCTTCCAGGTAGTGATGGTCCAGATATCCGACCCAGCGGGACTCCTCGTCGGCCCCACGGCTCAGGCCGAGCGCCGCGTCTGCGGCGGTCAGGGAACGAGTGGCCTGCTGGGAATCGCCAAGCGTGGCGTGACCACGGGCGGCCATCGCGTGCAAGCGCATCAGCCCGAGCGGACTGCCCGCGGACTTGGCGGTGGCGATCCCGGCACGGGCGAGCGATACCCCCTCGGCCGGGTTGCCGAGGTTGGTGGCCAGATGGGACATGCCGGCCAGGATCTGGCCGCCGAGTACATGGTCCCCGCCTTCGGCGGACAGTCGCAGAGCCTGGGTCATGTACCGCTGTGCGAGGCCGTAGTCAGCGGAGTCGTACGAGCACCACCCGGCCATCGCGGCGAGTTTGGCAGCCGACGTGAAGAGAAGGCGTCGCTGGTGGGGCGGCGTACCGCGCTGTTGCAGCAGTGGCGTCAGCTCCGTGCTGAGGTAGTGCACGATGCTGGGCCTGACGCCGCCACCACCGAACCTGTTGTCCATCTCGTCGAACATGCTGATCATCGCCTGGACACGCTGCCCGGGACCTCCGCCCGCAACGGCGGCCAGTCGTGGCGCCTGGTCCTCCTCCAGGAGCCAGAGCAGCCACTGGCGCTGCGGATCAATCAAGGCCGTCGCCACGAACGGAACGGTCCCGAGCAGACTGCGGCGTGAGATGCCGGTGGAGCCGAGCTCCGCGAGAATGTGCAGCGTTTCGGCCACATCTTTACGATACGTCAGCGCCTTTGCGACGACCGGGCGCTGCGGCTCGGTGGGAAAGGCCAGATCGACCTGCGTCACCGGACGCCCGAGGAATCCTGCCAGGGCAGCGGCGATGAACTCCGGAGCCCGTCCGCGCGGGATCATGCCGCTGAGCCACCGGGTAACGGATGCCTTGTCGTATCGCGACACCACGCCCTGCGCCCACCCGAGTTCGTTGACCTTGCGGGCTAAGGCCGCATGCGAGCAACCGGCTTCGAGGATCACCGACCCCAGCGCGGCGTTCCCTTCTGCGGGGGCCATTGTTCCTGACCATGCTCTGATGATGCCCTGCCGATCACGCGGCGTCCCAGCCTTCGTACGGCAGGTAGCTGATTTACAACCCCTCTACAACCGAACAACCCTGACGACCCCTCGTCGGGAGCCTGTCCCCGCCCGAAACTGAGAACGCGGAGGCGGGGGTCCAGCGCTCCGGGAGATCCAACGGCCTGAGGCGCCCCCGCCAGAGGGAGGGGAACGATGAGCCCAGTCGTGATCTTGGATTGCTTCACCGTCGAGCCGAGCGGCCTCGGTGTGCCGCCCTACCTGTCGACGTACGTCCGGAGCGCGTGGTCGGTCCTGCGGCGGTCCCGGCCGGACGCCGACGTGCGGTACCTGACGATCGACGACGTCCGCTGGTGCCTCGCGGGCGGAAGGCCCGCTGTGGAGCCGCCGCAGAGCGATCCCCTGACGTACTCCGTCACCGCCAACCGCGACAACGCCATCCAGCTCCTGCGTGACGCCGAGCTGGTCGTCGTGGTCGCCGGTGACGCGGTGCCGTCCGTCCACCTGCACGCCGTGAACGGCTCACCCGAGGAGATCGCCCGTGCCCTCGCGTGTGTCCGGGGCCGGCGCTGCCTTCTCGGGCCGTTGTCGGCGTACGTGCACGACGCCCCCGCGCAGTACGCCGGGCTCTTCGACGCCGTGCACGCGGCGACCATCACGTCCAGAGACGTCACCCTGGGCAGCCGCCAGGCAGCGCCGTACGACCTGATGCGCGGCGAGCGGGACGACTTCAGCGGGCTGGTCGCGCAAATGCCGTGGCGACCGATCGCCGAACTGGAGCTGTACCGCGGGTGCACGCGCCGGAAGTTCTGCGACTTCTGCAACGAGCCGGCCAAGTCGCCGCTCGTCGCCTTCCCGGACGTCGAGGACGTCGTGGAGGAGGCGGCCCAGCTCTACGCCGCCGGGGTCCGCAACTTCCGGCTCGGCCAGCAGACCTGCTTCTTCTCCTACCGCAACCGGGACGAGGAAGCGATCCGGGCTCTGCTCGGCGGTATTCGGGAGCGTTGCCCGGAGCTGGAGGTGCTCCACATCGACAACGCGGATCCGCTCGCCGTGGCCGCCCCGGTCGGGGCGCGGATCGCCAAGCTGGTGGCCGAGTACTGCACTGAGGGCAACTGCGCGCCGATGGGCATCGAGACCTTCGATCCGGCCGTCGTCGACCGCAACAACCTCACGTGCACCCCCGACATCCTGATGCGTGCCGTCCAGCACATCAACGAGGCCGGGGCGGGCCGCGGCCCCGGCGGACTGCCGAAGCTCCTGCCCGGCCTGAACCTGATCTACGGACTGCCCGGCGAAACCCACGGCACCCACGTCGCCAACCTTCTGGGCCTGAGCCGGATCCTCGACGCGGGGCTCCTGTGCCACCGCACCAACGTCCGGTTGGCCCGCGCCTTCCCGGGAACGCCGCTGGCCGCCCTCGGCCAGCAGGACCCCCTGCCGTCCGCCGAGCACTTCGCCTCGTGGAAGGCGGACATCGACTTCGGCTGGGACCAGCCGATGAAGGAACGGGTGTACCCCACCGGGTTGCGCGTCCCTGGCCTGCACTCCTACTTCGTCGGCCAGAGCGGCACCTGGTGGCGCCGCCTGGGCTCGTACTCGATACAGATCATCGAGCGCGACACCGCCACCCCCGTGGGAACCGTCGGCGACCTCACCGTCACCGGCCATGCCCCTCGGATGATCTATGGAGAGCGCTTTGCCGCAGCAGCCTGAGGGCACCCTCGACCTGCTCGCGAGGCTTGACGAGGGCAGCAGCCGCACAGTCCGCGTCGGGGTGCTGCTGCCCTGGGCCAACGTCGCTGTCGAGACCGAACTCCCGCGCCTGGGCCTGACGCGCACGGTCTTCCACCACGCCCGCCTCGTGCCGGAGTCACGGACCACGGCAGTCGACGGCACCTTCTGGAACGGCCTGCGCGAAGCCGCCGCCGGAGCACTGGACTCGTTGTCGCACGTGCCACTGGATGCGGTCGTCCTCGCCTGCACCTCGGCGGGGTTCACCGGCGGTCCCGACTTGCCGCCCGGCGTTGTTACCGCGTTCGACGCCCTGGCCAGCGCCCTGACCGCGGCCCGACTGCGGCGAGTCGTCCTGGCCGCGCCCTACCCGAGCCCGGTGACCGCGGCGGAGAGCGACGCCTTGGTCAAGGCTGGCATCGACGTCCTGGCCCACACGAGTCTGGGGCTCGATGACGGCTATCCGGCGGTCAGTGCGGAGGAAGTGCTGGCCCTGATCGGCAACCTGCCGGAGAGGGCGGTGCAGGCGGCCGACGCCGTGGTGCTGTCGTGCACCGGGTGGCACACCCTGTCAGTCGTCCAGGACGTGGAGCAGGCAACCGGCAAGCCCGTGATCACGTCCAATCTCGCCATCGGGCTGCTGGCAGCCCGCCTTTCCGCCGGAGCAACCCTGTGACCCTCGAACGTCCAAGGCCTCGCGCGATCGACAACCGGCGCATCCACCGTCTTGTCGAACGGGCCGCCGCCCTGCCCGACGTTCGCACCGAGGTCGAGGCCAACCACGACGACAACCGGTGGTGGCCGCTGTCCATCACCGATCCCCGCATGCGCATGCTCGCCGCCGGCTGGTCCACCCGGGTGTCCTACCGGATGGTGGAGACCTACCGGCACGTGATCCTGGCGGCCGACGCCCGCGGGTTCGACGCGCTGGCGAACGCGTCGGACGGCGACCTCGCCGCGCTGGTACGGCCGATCGGACTGCCCAGGACCCGGATCGACTATCTGCGCTCGCTTGCCGACCTGCTCATGCTGTGGGACAAGCAGGCGATCGATCCGTCGTCTACCGCCACGCGTGTCGACGACCTCGTGGCGGACTTCGCCGAACGGGTGCGCGGCGCCTCGTTCAAGGTCGCGCAGTGCGCCCTGCTCAACGCCCGCGGCTATCACAGCGGCATCATCCCGGTGGACTCCGGAATGGTCGGCAAACTCGCGCCCGCCCTCGGCATCGAGCTGCCCAGCGGTGCGGTGGCCCACGAGAGGTTCCGGCACATCCTCGAAGCGGCGGTCGACGCGCACCGCGACGATTTCCGTTCGCTCACGATCCGCCACAAGTACGCGGTGACCATCCCGGACGGCGTCGAGCCGACCTGGTGGGTTCACCTGGTCCTCATCTACTTCAAGCGCCTTTACCTCAACGGTCCGTCGCCTCGGCTGTGCACTCGCCGACCGGTGTGCACGAAGGTGGTCGACTGCTCACACCGGAAGCGCGGAACGTGACCGCGCTGGCCGTGATCGGCAACGTCTCCCGCGACACGACGCGCTACCCCGACGGCCGAGGAGGCACAAGCCTCGGCGGCGCGGCACTGCTGACCTCGCTGGCCGCCACCCGGGCCGGACTCCGAGCCGGTCCGATCTGCGTCTTGGGTGACGACCTTGCCCACCTCCCGGAGGTCGCCGACTTCGCGGCGCTGGAGTGGTCGGCGGCATCCCGACTCGCTGGCCCGTCGCCGTCGTTCGGCCTTACCTACGACATGGCCGGCGAGCTGCTTGCGGTCAGCACGGATTACGGCGTCGCCGAGGGACTCACCGACCACGTGCTCGCGCACCTGGCCCGCTCTGCCGGCGGCACGTACCACGTCTGCTGCCGGCGCCCCCTCGGCGTCCGCACGGTCCTCGCCGAGCTGACCAGACAACGGGTCGACTTCAGCCTCGACTTCTACCTGCCCAGCGCCGCGCCCCTGATCCGGGAGGCTCTTCCCTGGCTGGCGGACGCTTCCACCGTCTTCGCCAACGCAGCCGAATACCAGGCTCTCCGGGGTCTGGTCGATGTCGCCCGCCTGCGGGAAGTCGTGATCACCGACGGCCCCCGCACGGCGCGCGTTCTGGAGTCCGGGCGAGCAATCGCCGAGGCCCGGCCGCCGAGCCGCGCTGCTCGCGACGTGACCGGCGCTGGCGACACGCTGGCCGGGACCTACCGGGCCCAGCGTTCCCAAGGCGCCACTGCTCAGCAGGCGCTCGCCCGAGCGGTGTCCGCGGCCGCCGACCACATCACCGCACCGCCCCTGCCGATCCCGGCGCCCCGCCGCGCCTGACCCATCCGTTGGGAGCACCCGGTGTACTACATCGCTCACAGACTCTTCGCCGCGCACGACCGCGCCTTGGCCGCCGACCTCTCCGAGCGCCTGGCCGACAAGATCGGACCGGATCGCGTCTTCCTGCCTTTCTGTGACACCGACGAGGAGCAGTTGGTCGCAGAGGTCAAGGGACGACGTCTCTTCGAGCTGGACCGTGAACGCCTGCGTCGGATCGACGCGATGGTGGCCGTCCTGCACGGCCCGAGCCTGGACGACGGCGTCTGCATGGAGATCGGGTACGCCTGGGCGTGCGGCGTGCCGGTCGTCGTACTGACGACGGACTTCCAGACGTACTCGCTGACGGAGGACGGTCCGCAGCTCGAATTCCCCGATCCGCTGATCGAGGCGGCGGCGACGCGCGTCATCCGGCTGCCCCGCCTCGGCCCGCCGACCACCATTCCGGAGTCGGGTGCGGCCTCGCGCTTCACCGCTTTCCGCGAGCGCAACCTCGTACAAGTGGCGTCTGCACTCGACGCAGCCGTCGAGGCTCTGCTCGAACTGCCGACAACCGCTCGATGCGAACCCCGCCTCCTGGGGAGCGGGACGGTGTTCATCGAGCCCTCTCCGTACAGCCGTCAGGGTGTCGATTACCTCGTCCAGGCGTTCGTCTCAGCCGGGCACCACATTGTCGTGCCGCAGCGCTTTGCCGCGCCTGATCCCGTCGCGGCTGCTGTGGCAGACCTGACCGCCGCTGTAGGCGCGACGCGCCTCCTTGTCGACGTCTCCGGACCGGAAACCCCACCCGGTGGCGCCCTGCTCATCGGCGCCGCATGCGCTATCGGCACACCCACCGCGGCCTACGTCCGTCGAACCAGCTTCACACACGCCGTCGGTCGTGAGCCGAACTGGCGGAACCTCATGATCCAGTACGCCGTGCAGACCCGGCTCGATACGCCGGAGGCTGTCAGAGCCTGGCTGTCGGCATGAGCGTCGAACAGATCGCCGCGGGCCACCGGACCCTGGTCCTCGAAGGGTGCGACGGAGTCGGAAAGACCACCCTGGCACGACGCCTGTCCGTCGACCACGGCTTCAAGGTGGTGCACTCACCACGAACCCCCGACCATCTCGACCTCGCCAGCCGGTACCGAGCGATCCTGGCCCAGGAGGGCCACCTCCTGTTCGACCGCTGCTTCCTCAGCGAACTGGTCTACGGCCCCCTCACCCGGGGCCGCTCCCGCCTCACGTGGAGCGAGGCCATCGACCTGGCCGAAACCGTCATCGCCCGCGACGGCCTGCTCGTCCACCTCACCGCACCGCCGGCCGTCGTCCACCAACGGCTCCTCACCCGCGACGGCGAGGCCATCGCCCTGGAGGACGTCCAGGCGCTGATCACGGCATACCGGCGCGTGTTCGACACCCTGGCGGACTACGCACCCGTGCTGACGATCGACACCAGCACGCTGGACATCCCCTCGACAGGGTGAACTTCCCTACCCCTCTCCAGGGACGCGTTCCTCACCTCGCTAGGCTGCGACCGCACCTGCTGCCGCGCCGTCGGAGGAGCCATGGACATCCGGTCCGCCCAGAAGCTCGCCTGGGAGAACAAGACCGCCAAGGGCTTCAACACGACTGACGTGCCACTGGAGTTCGGCCTCCTCACCGCCGAGATCGGCGAGGCTTTTACCGCATGGCGCAAGGGCCTCCCCGACTTCGGCGAGGAGCTGGCCGACGTCTTCCTCTACCTGGTGGCCCTGGCCGAGATGAACGGCATCGACCTCGGCGACGAAGTGGCCCACAAGATCGACAGGAACACCCGCCGCACCTACGAACGCGACGAACGTGGTGTGCCGATCCGGGTTGGCGAAGGCTGAGCCACTCTGCTTGCAGTCTCCGGGCGGGCACCGGCGGCCTGTCGGATGGGCGCTTCAGCGTCGAATCGCGATGACCTCCACCTCCGCGCCCATGGCGCGGAGCCGCCGCGCCGACTGAAGGAGGGAAACCTGCGCGAAGGCGAAGAGGGAGCCGACCGTGATGTCCTGGCCGCCCTTGAGGAGGATTGCCAGAACGACTTTCAGGGTCCCGAAGTCTTGGAGCAGACGGTGGTCCGGGTTGCGTTCGGCGACCTGCCGCAGATACTCGGTGCGGATTTCCCGGTCGCTGCGGAGGGTCTCGACAGCGGTGACGGCTTGGGCGAAGAGGTGGTTCAACGGGGCGGTGCCGCTGGGGGCCTTCTTGACGCAGATCAACTGGTTGTCCGGGCCGAGGACGTCGCACATCTCCAGCCCACCGCCGTTGAACTTCTCGGTGACGATGTTCTTCTTGTCGAAGAGGAGGTAGCCGTCCTGGGCTGCTGCCTGGTGGTTGTACCAGTCCTCGTCGTGAGAGTCCCGCTTCTTGGTCAGGACTCCTCGCGGCCAGGGGGGCAATTGGACGCTGGGCGGCTTGCTGAGCAGTTCCCGGAGCTCCTCCTCCAGGGTTTCGATGAACCCGGCCCCCACCTCGTACCACTTGCCATGTCCGAAGAAGTAGCGGGTTGTCCCGACCGGGACGTCCGCAATGAGCCATTCCTTGCCGGTGGTCGCGGGTCCGGCCGGTGTCGTCAGGTCGTCATCGCTGAACATGGTGATCCGCAGCTGGCCCAATGCCTTGAGGCGCTCGCCCTTGGGCTTTTCGGCGACGAACGCGAGGACGGCCGAGAGGTCGAGCTCAGAGGCCTCCTCGGTGCGGCTTCCCGACGTAATCCTGAATGCCTGCGCGGACCCGAAGCCTTCCTGGCAGGACTCGGGGACCCCCAGAGCCAGCCGGAGGTGGTGCGGGTCGGTGAGCATAGCCTCAAGGGCGGCCAGCGCCTCGACGGCCTTGCGGCCGTGGTTGTCCAGGGTGTGGAGCCGGTCGACGAAGCGTAGTTCCGGCAGCGGGTCGGGGCGCGCGCACACGTCTTCTATCGTGCGCAGGTCGTCGAGGAACTCTTCCGGAGTGGTTGCCAGGGGCAGCTTGATGGTCGACTCCGAGCACTCGACCCGGATGCGCTTGGACGCGCCGGACGGCAGCGAGGTCAACGGGATGTCGCTGACCGTTCCGCAGATACGGCGGACCACCGCGCCGAACCGGTCGAGTCCGAAACCGTCGATGCGCTCGCCCCGGGAGACGGAGTACTCGTCGACGCGACCCCGTCCGTCCATGATCTGGTTGCGGATCTTGATGATGCCGTTCTCGTCCAGGCAGCGGGTGGCGAAGTCCAGCCCGAACTCGTCGTCCCGGTAGTACGGGTCGAGCATGTGCTGTCCCACGCCGTAGCTCAGCGCGTAGAAGCCACGCGCGGTACGCATGAGCACCAGGCCGGCGGCGGAGTGATTCCGTTCGTTGACCTGCAGGCCGGTGATGCGCTCGACAGCAGCGCACCAGTCCGCCCGGTCCCTGGGGATGCCGCCGTTCACCAGCAGCCCAGTGACGCCGGGCCGGCCGAACTCGCGGGCCTGATAACCGGGCCGGTCGAGGTAGTGGCGTCGCACCAGCGAGCGGAGCTCCACCGTGCCGCCGTCGGGGACGACGAGTCGGTGCAGCGTGGACTTGCGGGTACCGGTGGCCTTCTTTGTGGCGGTCACGTCGTGCTCCTTCGAGTCGCGGGACGGATGCGGAGGTGCGGGGCTCATTTTCGTTGGTGTTGTGCGGTCAAGCGCTCGTGGCCGTACCGGCGGGGCACGGTTCGCTGCCCGGGGGAGTGGCGCCGCAGGCAGCGTGACGGCCGACTACCGTCAAGTGGAGCACCAAGTCGTTAACATCGTCAACTTACAATGACTTGTTAACGGATGAGAGTGGAGTGTACGATGATTCGCATGGGTAGAGAAGAAGAGGATGGGGCTGTGGCTACGGCGACCGCTGCGGAGCTCGCGCGGATGGCCGGGGTCACGCGCGCGGCCGTGTCCAACTGGCGACGGCGCCGCCCGGACTTCCCGCAACCCGTCGGGGGAACCGCCGGGAGTCCGCTCTTCTCAATCGCCGCGGTCCAGCAGTGGCTGAGCGAACAGCGCGCTGGGCGAGAGGTCACCGCAGAGGTCCGGCTCTGGCAGGAGCTTCGGAGCGCGTACGGCGAGGAGATGGTCAAGGCGCTGGCCGCGGTGGGCGAGTATCTCGACGGTGGCGACGGAGAGTGGACCGATGAGGCGGTCCGCTCGGCCGTGGACGGCCTGTCGGCCGAACGAGCGCCCGGCGAGATCGTGGATGGCCTGGTGGCCCGGTTGGTGCAGTCCACCGGGCGCGCTGGGCTGGACGGGGCCTCGACGCCACGGCTGGTATGCGCGGTCAGGGAGTTCGCAGGGGATACCGACGGCATCGTCTTCGACCCGGCATGCGGCATCGGCTCGCTTCTCGTTTCGGTCGGGGGATCCGCGGTGGTGGGCAGGGTGGGCCAGGACACCCACGCGGACGCTGCCCGCCTGGCCCAGGTTCGTGGGTTGGTGTCGCCCCCGGCGGTGGGCGCCTCGGTCGAGGTCGCAGTCGGGGACTCACTGAGGAATGACGCCTTTCCCGCGCTCCGTGCGGATCTGGTCGTGTGCGAGCCTCCGACTGCCGTGGCCGACTGGGGCCGTGAGGAGTTGCTCATCGATCCGCGTTGGGAGGCGGGTCTGCCCTCACGTGGGGAGAGTGAACTCGCCTGGCTGCAGCACTGCTTCCACCACACGGCCTCCGGTGGTCGGGCCGTGGTGGTGCTGCCCGCGTCGGTGGCCCACCGTCGCTCCGGGCGCCGGATCCGGGCGGAGCTGGTCCGTCGCGGGAGCGTCACCGCGGTGGTGGCACTCCCGCCGGGCCTTGCCGCCAGCCACGGGTATGCGCTCCACCTGTGGCTGCTGCGCCGCCCCGCGGCTGTCGGGGAGGCCGCAGGCACCGTGCGCATGGTGGACCTAAGTGTCAACGACCCCGACGGTCCGTGGAGCCCGCACCCGGACCAGGAGGTCGAGGTGCCACTAATCGATCTGCTGAGCGAAGACGTAGACCTCAGCCCCGGCCGTTACGTCCGCCGACCCGCGCCCGACTACGCGGCGGAGTACGCAGCGTTGCGCGAGGACCTCTCGGCTCGGCTGGCGCGGTTGCAGGCGCTACTGCCGGAACTGCCGGTCCGGCATGATGACGGCGCTGAGACAGACGAAGGCGCTCCGGTGGCGGTGAGCGACTTGCTGCGGGCGGGACTGGTCACGCTTGACGGCGATGAGCTCGCCACTGTGGGCGAGCGGCTGGATCCAGACTACGTGCGCGGATTCGCCGCCGGCGCGGGGAATACGAGGCGGAGTACATCGTCCTCCGGCACCTTCCGAGCGGATCTGCGGGCGGCTCGCCTGCCCCGCATGGACATCGAACGGCAGCGCCGCTACGGGAATGCCTTCCGCTCGTTGGCTGAATTCGAGCGCGAACTCGGTCGGCTCGCCAGGATGGGTGACCAGGCGGCGAAACTGGCCCGCGACGGCCTCACCGAAGGCGCGCTCGATCCGCCGCCGGTGCAAGGTGGCGGCCAGACCTGTGCGGAGAACGAGAACACGATGACCGAGGAGGACCACGCAGTGGGCCGAGAGGACAGGACACGTTGAGCAAGAATCAGGAACTGGCCGACTTCATCTGGTCGGTGGCGGACCTGCTGCGAGGCGACTACAAGCGCTCGGAGTACGGGAAGGTCATCCTCCCGCTGACGGTGCTGCGCAGACTGGACTGCGTCATGGCACCGACCCGTAAGGCGGTGTGGGACCGGGCAGGCTCCTACACAGGGGAGAACCGGGACGCACTGCTGCTGGCCGCCTCCAAGCTCAAGGTCTACAACCTCTCCGAGCAGACCTTCACCACCCTCAGCAACGACCCGGCCAATGTGGCGAAGAACCTTAAGGACTATATCCGGGGATTCTCGGCCGAGGCGACCGAGATCATCAATCGCTACGAGTTCCACCTCCAGATCGACCGCCTCGACACCGCCGACCTGCTCTACCAGGTCGTGCGCAAGTTCGCTGGCCTCGATCTGAGCTTCGAAGCTGTCGACAACCACGAGATGGGCTACGTCTTCGAGGAGCTCATCCGCAAGTTCGCCGACGCCTCCAACGAGACCGCCGGTGAGCACTTCACCCCACGCGAAGTCATCGAGCTGATGGTCGAGCTGCTGCTCGCCCCGGATGACGACCGCCTGACCGGCGAGGGTCAGGTCGTCAAGATCCTGGACCCGGCCTGCGGCACCGGCGGCATGCTCTCAGCCACGGACGACCACATCCGCAGGCTAAACCCGCGCGTGCGCGTCAACCTGTTCGGACAGGAACTCAATGCCGAGTCGTACGCGATCTGCCGGTCCGACATGCTGCTGAAGGGTCACACCGCCCAGAACATCCGCTTCGGCAACTCCTTCAGCCATGACGGCCACGACGGCGAGACCTTCGACTACATGCTTGCCAATCCGCCCTTCGGTGTGGAGTGGAAAAAGGTCGAGAAGCTCGTCCGCCAGGAGCACGAGGACCGCGGCTGGGACGGCCGCTTCGGCGCCGGCCTGCCCCGCATCAACGACGGCTCGCTGCTCTTCCTCCAGCACATGATGGCCAAGATGAAGCCGCTCCAGAAGGACGCGGCGGGCGACCAGGTCGGCGGCACCCGGCTAGCCATCGTCTTCAACGGATCCCCGCTGTTCACCGGCGGAGCCGGATCGGGCGAGTCCGAGATCCGACGCTGGATCATCGAACACGACTACCTGGAGGCGATCGTCGCCCTCCCGGACCAGCTCTTCTACAACACCGGCATCTCTACGTACTTCTGGATCGTCACCAACCGCAAACCCGCCGACCGCAAGGGCCGCGTCATCCTGCTTGACGCCCGCGACCAGTGGACCAAGATGCGCAAGTCCCTCGGCGAGAAGCGCAAGCAGATCACGCGCGAGCAGATCAACCACATCTGCGCGACGTACCGCGACGCGCTCACCATCGCCGCTGACGAGAGCCACCCCGAGCACGGCCGAGTCAAGATCTTCCCCAACCGCGACTTCGGCTACCAGCGCATTACCGTCGACCGCCCGCTCAAACTCCGCTTCGAACTCACCGAGGACTCCCTCACTCAGCTCGGCACGTCCGCCGCGGTGAAGAAGGCGCTCGGAGGTGAAGGAACCGTCGAGCTGCTGCTCGCCGCGCTCAAGCCACTGCTCGGGTCGCAGTGGTCCACCAAGGCCGAGGCATGGGATGCCCTGCATACGGCGATGGTGACCGGGGGCGTGCTATGGCCCTCTGCCGCACCATTCCAGAAAGCCATGCGCGATGCGGTGGGTGTGACCGACCCAGAGGGGGAGGTCCAGCTCCTCAAGGGCAAGCCCGAGCCCGACCCTGACCTGCGCGACAACGAGAACGTCCCGCTGGGCGAGGACATTGACCAGTACCTTGCCCGCGAGGTACTGCCGCACGTGCCGGACGCATGGATCGCGGAGACCCGCAATCCGAAAACCAAGCAGATGGAGCGCTACAAGCTGGGCTACGAGATCCCCTTCACGCGCAACTTCTACGTCTACACCCCGCCGAGGCCGCTTGCCGAGATCGACGCAGAACTGAAGTCCTTGGAGGCCGAAATTCAGGCGCTGTTGGGGGAGGTGACGCAATGGCAACTGTGACTGCAGGCTGGTCTCGTTCCCGTCTTAAGTACTTGGCTCGGCTCGACTACGGCCTAGGCCAGCCACCGCGTTTGAATGAATCCGGAGTTCCTATTCTTCGTGCCACCAACATCAATAGGGGAAAAATCACCCCGGCTGGCTTGATTTACGCTGCCAAGAGTGACCTGCCGCTTGATCGAGTTCCCTTGCTTCGGGCAGGTGAAATCCTAGTTGTCCGGAGTGGGGCCTACACCGGTGACTCGGCTCTCGTCACAGATGATTGGGTGGGTAGCGCGCCTGGGTATGACCTGCGTGTTACTCCGAAGGGTGTCGTTCCCCGATACTTGGCTTATTGTCTACTGGGCTCTGCCGTGATGCAGCAGATTGATATTTCGAAGAATCGAGCTGCGCAGCCTCATCTAAATGCGGAGGAACTCGGCGAAGTTGTTGTTGACTTTCCCGAAGTTTCTGAGCAGCGCCGTATCGCCGATTTTCTCGACGCCGAGACCGTGCGGATCGACAAGCTAGTGGCGCTTCGCTTGCGCCAGCGAGATGCAATTCGGACCCGGCAAAGTATGCACACCGAGAGGTGTCTTGCGGAGTGCTCCTCGGGGGAATGGACTCGTGTGAAATACCTACTCCGAGTTCGACCTCGTTATGGAGTGCTTGTTCCGGCGTTCGAAGATGAAGGGATCCCCTTTATTCGAGTCAATGATCTGCTGGACCTTCCTGGTCGGGCAAGTGGGTTGGCGAAGATTTCTGCAGAGCTCTCGAATCAATATGCCCGAACAATCGCCAGGTCCGGCGATGTGTTGGTAAGTGTCGTAGGTACTCTGGGTAGGGCGGCGGTCCTCCCAGAAGAGCTTGTTGGCGCCAATATTGCAAGGGCTGTTTGCTCTATCCGTTTGCAGCCAAAGGCTAACTCGGGTCTTTTTGCTGCTTGGATCGGCACGAGCGAGTTCGAACGCCAAGCGCTTCTCGCCACTGGAACAGACTCTGCCCAGCCCACGCTAGGGATGGAAGATCTGTCGAATTTCGCCATTCGATGGCCCACGGACCCTCGAGAACAGGACCTTGTTGCCAGCCGAGTGAGAGAGGGGCAGGGGGTGCACGCGGACTTGGTCCAACGCACAGATCGCCAGCTTGCCCTCCTTGCCGAGCGGCGCCAAGCCCTGATTACCGCTGCTGTCACCGGCCAGGTCGACGTCACCACTGCTCGGCCCACGTACGACCGCGATCTCTGAGGGGGAGACGGACAGATGAATGACGCCAGCGTGTACACGGAGAAGGCTTTCGAGAACGCTGTTGAGGCGGCGTTGCTGCGCGGCGGTTGGGAGCGCGGGCTGTCGAACACCTACGACCGTGCCCTGGGGATCGATACGTCCGAGCTGGCGGCGTTCCTCGGTGCCTCGCAGAACGACGCCTGGCTGGCGCTTCGGGAGGCGTACGGGGAGGACGAGGAGCAGGCGATCGGGCGGTTCGCGAAGCGGGTGGCGCGGGAGATCGACTCGCGCGGCCTGCTGGACGTGCTGCGGCGGGGGGTGAACGACCGGAACGTGAAGATCCAGCTCGCGTACTTCCGTCCCGCGCACACGCTCGCTGCGGATGCTCTCGCTGAGTACGGCGCCAACCGCCTCACGTTCGTGCGGCAGTTCCACTACTCGGCGTCCCGCCCGGCCGACACCCTCGACATGGCGCTCTTCCTCAACGGGCTGCCGGTCGCTTCGGTGGAGTTGAAGAACGGGCTGACGGGGCAGACCGTCGAGGACGCCAAGCGACAGTACAGGCACGACCGTGATCCGAAGGAGCTGTTCTTCGCCAAGCGCACTCTCGTGCACTTCGCGGTCGAGCCGACGCTGGCCTTCCTGACAACCCGGCTGGCCGGGGAAGGGACCCGGTTCCTGCCCTTCAACACCGGCACCGGCGGCCCCGGCCAGATCGGTGGTGCGGGCAACGTTCCAGCGGGCACGGACGGGTCCTACCCGACCTCGTACCTGTTCGACGAGGTATGGGCACATGACAACTGGCTGCAGCTATTGCAGCGATTCCTGCACGTGGAGGATGCCGCGGCGAAGGCCGGGCGGGCGCCATCCTACAAGCCGGGCGCCGCGCACACGCAGCCGCTGATCTTTCCGCGGTTCCACCAGTGGGACGCCGTGCGCAAGCTTGTCGCGCACGCGGTCCGTCACGGGGCTGGGGAGAACTACCTGATCCAGCACTCGGCCGGCTCCGGCAAGTCGAACACGATCGCGTGGCTGGGGCATCACCTGTCGACTCTGCACACCGCGGCCGACCCGGCTCTCCTCACCGAGAGGGCTCGGGCATCCGGCCTGGGCACGAACGCCCTGGTCTTCGACAAGGTGATCGTGATCACCGACCGCCGGGTGCTGGACAAGCAGCTCCAGGACACGATCTATCAGTTCGACCACAAGCCGGGGGTGGTCGTGCGGATCGACGAGAATTCCCAGCAGTTGGCGGACGCGCTGACGGGCCCGACGGCCCGGATTGTGATCACCACGGTGCAGAAATTCCCGTTCGTGCTGGACAAGGTCGCGGGGTTGGGCGGGCAGCGCTACGCGGTGATCATCGACGAGGCGCACTCCTCGCAGGGCGGGGAGAGCGCAGGGGCACTGAAGAAGGCGCTGGGTCGGCTGGGCTCGGACGCGGTGGATGAGGACGGCGACCCGCTGACGGCTGCCGCACTGGCCCGCGGCAGGCAGCCGAACCTGTCGTTCTTCGCGTTCACAGCGACGCCGAAGGCGAAGACGATCGACCTGTTCGGCACCCCGGGCGTCAATCCCGCCTCGGGTGAGGAGGAGAAGCGGCCCTTCCACGTCTACTCGATGCGTCAGGCCATCGATGAGGGCTTCATCCTCGACGTCCTCGGCAACTACGTCACGTACGCAACGTACTTCAAGCTCCAGGAGGCGGCGGCCGACGAGGCCGAGCAGCAGGTCGATCCGCGTAAGGCCCGCTCGAAGCTTGTGCGGGCCGCGCTGATGTCGGAGGCGTCGATGGCCTCCCGTGCGAAGATCATTGTGGACCACTTCCGGTCGCACTCCGCACCGCGACTCGGCGGCAGGGCCAAGGCCATGGTGGTCACCTCCACCCGTGAGCACGCCATCCGGCTCTACCAGGCCATGCGCAGCTATATCGATCAGCGCGGCTTCACCGACTGCGGGACTCTGGTCGCGTTCTCGGGGGCGAAGACCCTGGACGGGATCGAGTTCACCGAGGCCAAGCTCAACGGCTTCCCCGAGCGAAAGCTGCCCGACAGCTTCGGCTACACCCGAGCGGACGACGCGAACCCGCCGTCGGTGCCCAAGCCGGAGTACCGCATCCTGGTCGCCGCCGAGAAGTACCAGACCGGGTTCGACCAGCCGCTGCTGACCACGATGTACGTGGACAAGATCCTGGTGAAGCTGGCGGCAGTGCAGACGCTGTCGCGGCTCAACCGCACGCATCCGCTCAAGACCACCGATGACCTGTTCATCCTCGACTTCGCCAATCGACCCGAGGACATCGAGCAGGCATTCCAGCAGTACTACGAAGCGTCGATCACCGAGCCGACCGACCCCAACCTGCTCTTCGACCGCGAGCGCGAGGTGATGGCCTACCGGCTCCTGGTGGAAGCCGAGATGGATGCCTTCGCCACCGCGTACTTCGCCGCCTTCCAAGGGGGAGCGGCGACCGACTCGGCGGTGATGAAGGCCCACGCGCGGCTTTACGGCTACCTCCAGCCCGCCGTCGACCGCTTCAACGCGCTAGAGGCCACCGAGCCTGAGACAGCGGCCGACTTCCGCCGTGCCCTGGAGTCCTACACCAAGGCTTACGGCTGGCTCTCCCACGTCATCGGGTTCGAGAACCTGGAGCTGGAGCGGCTCTACCAGTACGGGCGCTTCCTGCTGCGGCGCTTGCCCGCGCCCACCCGCAGTGCCGGCGCGGACATCGGCGCAGTGGTCCCGAGCCATATGCGTATCACGCAGACCGGCGCCCCCGAGCTGCAACTGGAAGCCGCCGGTGAACAGGTGCTACCGGGCCTCGTGCCCGAGGTGGGCGCGGCGGCGGCCGAGGCAGAGGAGATGTCCCTGGCCGAGGTGATCCAGTCCGTCAACGCGGAGTACGGGACCGGACTGTCTACGGCAGACCAGATCATGCTCGGGCAATTGGTCGTCGCCGTCAGCGAGGATCCCGAGTTGCGGGCCATCGCTCTGCACCAGGACCGTGAGGTCTTCGGCGGTGAGCTGGAAAAGGACCTGGACCGTATCGTCATCGACCAGGCGGCCTCTAACGACGCCCTCATGGTCCGTTACTTCGACGACAGCCAGGTCAACCGGCTCTTCAAACAGGTCGCGACGGAGCAGGCGTATCAGCTCATCCGGCGGCCGGTGCGGCGTGAGGCCGAGCGCCGGGCCAGCCAGCAGCGGGCTGCCGAGCTTAAGTCCACGCGAAGCCGTACGGCCGAGCCGCCGACGGAATAGCCTGTGTGCCCTGCACGGTCGGTTGGTGACCAGCCAGGCGCGTGCTTCACCCTTCCAGAGGGGATTGTCGATGGTGGAGAACGGCGCGTCTGCGTCTGGCTCTGCGGCCGGGGGGCCAGCTCGTGTCATCGCGGATCGCTACCGTCTGCGCAACCCCATCGGTGCAGGCGGTATGGGCGAGGTCTGGGAGGCGTACGACGAGCGCTTGGACCGTCGTGTGGCGGTGAAGATGATGCTGGCCGACAGCCCAGTATCTCCCGGTCTCCAGAACGCAGCATTCGAGGAGACGCTCCAGACTCGCCGAGCCCGCTTCCTGCGCGAGGTGCGGATCACCGCCGGCATCGAACATCTTGGTATCCCCGCCGTGTACGACACAGGCGCCGACGAGGCCACTGGTCGGCTCTTCGTCGTCATGCAGCTCCTCCAGGGCCGCGAACTGCAGACCTACATCGACGAGACCGACCACGAGAACGAGGAGATCCCCGTCTCCTGGGCTGCTGCCGTCGGCGCCCAGATCGCCTCGGTTCTCGACACGGTGCACGACCACGACGTTGTCCACCGCGACATCAAACCGTCCAACTTGATGGTCACTTCCGGTGGCATCGTCAAAGTCCTGGACTTCGGTGTCGCCGCCCTGCGCGGAGTCGGAACGCTACCCCGCCTCACCCAGGTCGGCATGACCGTGGGCACGCCGCCCTACATGTCTCCCGAGCAGAGCCTTGCCAACGCGGTCGGCCCCGCGGCGGACGTCTACGCGCTCGCTTGCGTGCTCTACGAAGTCCTAACCGGCCACCCCCCGTTCAACCCCGAGGGCGGCAACTCCTACATGTGGCACCACGTCCACACCCCGCCCCCGCCCATCCGCTCCCTACGCACGAACGTGCCTGCGGATATCGAGAAGCTGCTGCTGGCGATGCTCAACAAGGAGTCCGAGCAGCGCATGGGCGCGATGGACGTCTACGACGCCCTCCTTCCCTTTGCCCAGGTCAGTGCCAGCAGCTTTTCGGCGGCGGAAGGCGATGCACTTGACCCCCGCCTGCCCTTCCTGCGTCCCTTTGGCGGCCGGGTGCGCAGCACCGAGTTCGCCGTGTCTTACACGCCTACGGTGGTCGTGCCGGCGTCGGGCATGCCTTCACCGGCGGCTGACCAAGCGGTACTCACCGAAGAGGAAGCGGATGCGATTTCCGACAAGGCAGCGCGCCTGGCCCAAGAGGGTCAGTTCACGCAGGCCGCGGATGCGCTTGAGGAGGCCGTCTCGCGAGCGGAGGACCTGGGACTCCGGGAAAGCATGCAGTTCAGCCTCGGGCAGGTGAAGTTCCTCGCCGGGAGTCACCGCGAGGCGCTCGCCCTGTTCGAACCACTCGCCCGTGACTACGCAAGTCGCTACGGAGATGATGACGAGCAGGCACAACTGTGCTGGTACTACGTTGCCCAGTGCCGTATGGAACTCGGTGAGGCTACCGCCGCCATGCAGGCCTTCAACCGTGTCAGCGAGGTTCCCCCTGCGGCCGCCGACGAGGACGCCGTCAACCGGTACCTCGACGCCCTGGCCCGGTTGATGAGTCTCTACGCAGCGAGGGGGAGCCTCCCCCAGGCACTGGAGATCGGCGACCGGCTCAGGACAGAAACGTCTCGGCTGAGGGGAAGCGACTGTCCGGACCTTGAGCAGATCGGCATGTACCTTCGCCGTCTCCGGAAGGACTTGGGCTGACTGGTGCCAACACATGTTCGATGGCAGCGTTAGCAGACGGAACGCCGAAGTCATCAACACGACCCCCTCCTCGTAGTCGATCGCTAAGAGTGCACCCTGAAAGAGTGGCGATGCGGTAATTGGCACGATTCGGTCTGGTCTCCGTAGGGCGGCGCCTTGAGAACCCGAAGGCCCCCAGTTCGCCGCTCGTGGGAGAATCCGGACATGGCGGGTTGTGGCGACGCCGGCGCCCGGCCCGGGGAGGGATGCAGGACTAACAGATGAGCATGAAGGACACCACGGTGACCAGTGGGGACGTCGTTCTTCAGGTGGGCCAGGTCGAGCGGAGCTTGCGAGCCGTATACCTGGACGCGGGCCTACTGGACACGAGCGACCTCGACGGGATGACACCGAAGGAGAAGGAGCCACGCTTGCTGTCGCGGGCATTGGCTGCCCAGGCTGTACGTATCGTCACTGGGTTCAGCCCGCAGGAAGCGGCTGCCACGGTGATTGACGGTACGGCGGACAAGGGTATTGATGCCATCGCGGTCGTGGACGGAGCGGAGCCGCACGTCTATGTGGTGCAGGCGAAATGGAGCAAGGAAGGCAAGGCCAAGGGTGAGCGGCTGGCGGTCCTGGAGCTCCTGGCCGGGCTTCGACTCATCGACGACGAAGACTTCGCAGCCTTCAACCCACGCGGCCGGTTGCTGGCCGAATACGCCAAATCGATTATGGCGAAGGGCCCTACCCTGGTGACCCAGGTCGCCGTCCTGATGCGGGCAGATGAGGTCAGCGAGGGGTTCAACCAGGCTCTCGTCGATGGCGAGAAGGAGTTCAACCGCCACGGGAAAGTCCTGGACCATCGAGTGATCCTCGCGCCAGAGGTGTGGAAGTCAGTGCGCCAAGACCTCGCGCCCCGGCCCGTAGTGCTCACCGCCGACCTATTCCCCTGGTTCGAGATCAGCTCTCCGTACCGGTCCTACCAGGGTGTTGTCGAGGCGGAACAGATCGCCCGATGGGTCGAGCACGGCTCGAACCTTTTCAACCTCAACATCCGCAACCCGCTCGGCAGGACACCGATCAATAACGAGCTGATCGGCACCCTCACCGAGAAGCCGGAGCACTTCTGGTACTTCAATAACGGCATCACCGTGCTCTGCGAGTCGGTCGACAAGACCCTGCAGTCCATGCGAATGCCGCATACGCGGCCGGTCACCCTCACGCTGCACAACGCCAGCGTCGTCAACGGCGCGCAGACCGTCCGGTCGGTGGCGGAGGCCGTGGCGTCTGAAGAAGGGGCAGCCTCCGCTTATGTCGGCGTGCGTATCATCGTGACCGGCAAGGAAGCCGACTTCGCCAAGCAGACTACTCAGGCCACCAACCGGCAGAACCGGGTGGAAGCACGCGACTTTATCGCCCTCGATCCCGTACAGGCTGCGATCGCCGAGGACGTGCGTGCCGAACTCGGCCTGGAGTACAGCGTTCGACGGAGTGAGCTGGACCCGCCCGAGGAAGCCGGTTGTTCGGTAGTCGAAGCTGCCTGCGCGCTGGCCTGTGCCCATTCCGACAGCCAATACGCCGCGCGGATGGCGACCACCCTCGACGTGCTGTGGGAGCGGGGCTCGCAGGGTATCTACGATCTGCTCTTCCGTCCCCAGCCCAGTGCGTACCTCCTATGGAACGCGGTGCAGGTTCTGCGAGCCGTTCGCCGTAGCCTCCATACGCTTCGTGCGCGCTACGCGGGACGGGGCGCCGCGCTGACTGAACATGGCGTCTACCTGCTCACCCACCTTGTTTTCCGTCGTCTGGACACTGAGGCCATCGATGAGCCGGATCCCAAGCTGGAGTGGGCCGGACAGGCGGTTGAAGAGGTGCCGCGCCTTGTGGAGGAGCTGCTTCCCGCACTCGCCACTGCCATTGACGAGCTCTACACCGAGCGCTCGCAGATCCGTGCGGTCTGCGCCGATGCCGACCGATGCCGAGACATCGTCGATTACTTGCTCCGAGCCGCCGATACCTCCGATGCTCGCCGCTCACCGGACAAGTACCGGCGCGTCCCGGCGCAGCGTAAGCGCCGACGGCCGAATGCAGTCTCCGTGCTCATTGACCGCGGCGTCCTCGATGATGGAGCACCTCTGACGCTGACCACTGCTTATCCGATGGAAGCGGACGCACTGCGAGCATGGCTCGCCGAAGACGAGAGGCGCGCACGCGCCAGCTGGATCAAGCATCGAACCAAGCCGATCCTTTGGGCGGCCGACGGCAAGCAGTACTCGCCGTCCGGCTTGATCACGCATATCTGGGAGCTTGCCGCGTGGGAAAAGCGGCCGGTGGCAAATCAGGGCACTGCCCGGTGGGCCACTGCCTCCGGCGAGACTCTTGCAGATTTGGCGTGGCGTGTCCTTGGTGAGCTCGAAGAGCCAACCGAAGAGGACACCTGACAGGAGATCGACGGGGCTGTGTCCCGGGCGGTGGGCACGCCGGTCGTGCGTGAGCGATGCGTGAGCGGACGGCGCAGTAGCCGCTGGACTAAGCAGCACGCCGACGCGGCCACCAAGCCCCTGACCAGCCCAGGCAGGATCCGCCGCCACCACCCGGCACTCCTCCCTACAACCTCACTAGCCCTCGTAATGCGTAGGTCTCGGGTTCGAATCCCGAAGGCGGCTCCACGAAACCCTAGGTCACATAGCCCGTGACCTGGGGTTTTTGCTTTTCCTCCGAGTCCGGTCGCCCTGGACGCGGCAGCGACGACCTTCGCCGGCGGCCAGTCCCGTCCCGATGGGATCGCCGACACCCTCGGCGACGCGCTGCGGGATGCGGCGGCATGGCCGGCGACGACACGTATGGCAAGCAGTTCGCGCAGCACTACGACCCGGCGGCCAAGGCGCTCTTCCGGACGATCTCCCCGGCCGTGCGGGCCATCGGGCAGTCCGCGAACGGCCTGGTGCGCACCGCGAACCACTGCCTCAAGGCCGACCACCGCTCCTGTCCGAAGGCGGGTAAGAGCGCACCGAAGCTCTTCGGCCGGCCCGACGTCGTCGACGACATCACCTACCCCGACCCGCCGACCGCGATCCGCTCCGGCAGCAACCACTGGCCCCCGCCGCTGCACAAGTACTGGGGCCGGCAGCTTGAGCTTCCCGCCGCGTGCCGAGGCCGGCCCGGGGCGCCCGGACGGTGGGTACGTCGGCCGCAACCCGGGGTCCGTAGCGGCGGCCTGCCGCTGGGGTCACCCACCCCTGCACCAGACCCGACAGACCGATCCAGAGCTTCGAACGAGAGAACCCGCTGGAGTCGACGAGCGGTCGACTACGGCCAGGTCGCCAGCGCTCTGTGCCGCTGCCTCTCCGGCGGATGGGCATGGCTCTGCTGGTCAGGGCTTCGCCAGGTCCCGGTCATCGTGTTCACCGGCACCGCTCCAGCGGGCCCGCCGTCCCCCTGGGCCAACTCGCCGGCACTCGCGGCGTCACATCTCTTGACACGGCGTTGTCCTCGGGCCCACGATCGCGCAGCGGCTTTGGGAGAGCGCTCTCCTTGAGCGCCCGTCCATGCCCCACTCCTCCGTCAGGAGAGTCGATGGGAACGCCGATGTCCCGTGCCGGCGCGCCGGCCGTGGCCGCACCGACATCGCTCCTGCGTGCCGCGGTCGGCGGTGTCACGACCCGGACCCCGGACGACGGCGCGACCTGGACCGACGTCCACTCCGCGAGAACCGGGACCGGTGGCGCCCAGACGCCTCCCGTAAACGCTTCCGGGCGTCATGCCCGCATGTACGGCACCCGGCGGGACAGCGGGTAGCTGCTCATGACGCCCAGCGGCCGGGCAGGCCGCCTCCACTGAGCGGACGCCGGACCCCCCACCCCGACCAGCAGCAGCCATAGGAGAGCCGTGTACACACGAACGCAAGGCCGCCCCCACCATCCTCCGGGGTTCGCTCCCGTGCCCCGTAAGACCGGCAGAACCCTCTGGACGGCGGCTCTCGCCGTCCTGGCGCTGATCACCGCCCTGCTCGCCTCCGGCGCGACCACCGCGAACGCGGCCCCCACGCTGCTCTCGCAGGGCAAGGCCGTCACCGCCTCCTCCGTGAACGGCGGCAACGCCGCCGCCAACGCGGTCGACGGCAACACCGGCACCCGCTGGGAGAGCGCCTGGAGCGACCCGCAGTGGCTGCAGGTGGACCTGGGCTCGACCGCGACGATCAGTCAGATCGTGCTTCAGTGGGAGACCGCCTACGCCAAGGCGTACCAGATCCAGGTCTCGACCGACGGGTCGACCTGGACCCCGGTCTACTCGACCACCACCGGTCCTGGCGGGACCGAGACCCTGAACGTCAGCGGGACCGGCCGCTACGTGCGGATGTACGGCACCGCGCGCAACACCGGCTACGGCTACTCCCTCTGGGAGTTCCAGGTCTTCGGCGCCTCGGGGACCGGTGGCGGCGGCGCGACCTGCGGCACGCAGAACGCGGCGCTGAACCAGCCGGCGACCGCCTCCTCCACCGAGAATGCCGGCACCCCCGCCGCCGCGGCGGTCGACGGCAACAACGGCACCCGCTGGTCGAGCGCCGCTGCCGACCCGCAGTGGCTCGACGTCGACCTGGGCTCCACACTGACGATCTGTGAAGCCACCCTCAGTTGGGAGGCCGCCTACGCCACCGCGTTCCAGCTCCAGACCTCGACCGACAACACCAACTGGACCACGATCTACTCCACCACCACCGGAACCGGCGGCACCCAGACCCTCAACGTCACGGGAACCGGCCGCTACGTGCGGATGTACGGCACGGCCCGAGCCACCGGGTACGGCTACTCGCTGTGGGAGTTCCAGGTCTTCACCGGCGGAACCGGCGGAACCGGCGGAACCGGTGGAACCGGTGGAACCGGTGGAACCGGCGGGACCGGCGGCGGCACACCGCCGCCCACCGGCGATTGCGGCACCACCAACGCGGCCCTCGGCCACCCCGCCACGGCCTCGTCGACACAGGACGACAACCCGGCCTACGACCCGTTCTACGCCACCGACGGCAGCACCCTGACCCGCTGGTCGAGTGCGATATCCGACCCGCAGTGGATCATGGTGGACCTCGGCGGCAGCCTGCCGGTGTGCCAGGTGGTGCTCCAGTGGGAGAACGCCTACGCCTCCGGATTCCAGCTCCAGACCTCGACCGACAAGACCAACTGGACCACGATCTACTCCACCACCACCGGAACCGGCGGCACCCAGACCCTCAACGCCACGGGAACCGGCCGCTACGTGCGGATGTACGGCACGGCCCGAGCCACCGGCTACGGCTACTCGCTGTGGGAGTTCGCCGTCCGCACGGTCGGGAACCAGACGGTCACCATCCCGCCGCCCCCGTCTCAGCCCGCCCCGGGCAACTGCCCCTGGATCAACAAGCCCAACGTGGCCGTCTCGACCCGCGTCGCCCAGCTGATGGGCGCGATGACGCAGGACCAGAAGGCCGGGATGCTGCACGGCGACGGTTCGAGCGTCTACATCGGGCAGATCGCCGGGCAGCCCTCGCTCTGCATCCCGGACGTCAACCTGGAGGACGGGCCGACCGGCGTGGGCGACGGCCTCGGGGGCGTCACCCAGTTCCCCGACGGCGAGACCTCCGCGGCCACCTTCGACCCCGCCTACGAGCACGACTTCGGCGTTGCAGTGGGCCAGGAGTTCGCCGGCAAGGGCGTCAACGTCTCGCTCGGCCCGACGATCAACATGGTGCGCGACCCGCGCTGGGGCCGGTCCTACGAGACCTTCGGCGAGGATCCGTACCTCACCGGCGAGATCGTCAGCGCCGACGTGCAGGGCATGCAGAGCCAGGGCGTGATGGCCATGGTCAAGCACGCGGCCGCGTACAACATCGAGCAGCCGTCGGCGCCCGGAAACGAGATCGTGGACAGCCGCACCCTGCAGGAGATCTACCTGCCCGGCTTCCAGACCGCCATCGAGAAGGGCGGCGCGGCGGCGCTGATGTGCGGCTACAGCATGGTGAACGGCGCCTATTCCTGCCAGAACCCGCAGATCGAGAACGTGCCGATGTACCAGCAGGCCGGGTTCCAGGGCTTCATCTGCTCGGACTGGGGCGGCATCCACTCCACCGCGCCGTCGGCCAACGCCGGCGAGACGATCGAGATGCCGTTCGGCGGGTTCTTCGGAGCCAACCTGGAGCAGGCCGTCGCCGCGGGCCAGGTCACCCAGGCCACCTTCGACACCATGGTGTCCAGGGTACTGACCCAGATGTTCCGCTTCGGCATGTTCGACAAGGCGCCCAGCGGCTCCACCACCGCCATCGTGGCCACTCCCGCACACCGCGCGGTCGCGCTGCGCGGTGACGAGGAGGGCTCCGTCCTGTTGAAGAACAACGGCGTGCTGCCGCTCAACCCGAACGGCAGCGAGTCCGTCGCGGTCATCGGCACCAACGCCGGCGCCGGCGTGATCACCGCCGGCGGCGGCAGTGGCACCAGCACCAGCACCGGCACCTACAACCCGCTGTACGGGATCCAGCAGCGCACCGCCGGCACCAACGTCAAGGTCGCCTACGACGACGGGACCAACCAGAGCAGCGCGGCCGCGCTGGCGAAGTCCTCGAACGTCGCGATCGTCTTCGCGGCCGACAACTACGGCCACGAGGAGTCCGACAACCCCACGCTCAACCTGCCGAACAACCAGGACGCGCTGATCTCCGCGGTCGCGGCGGCGAACCCGAACACGATCGTGGTGCTCAGCGACAACTCGGCGATCATGATGCCGTGGCTGAACCAGGTCGCGGGCGTGTTCGAGACCTTCTACCAGGGCCAGGAGTTCGGCCAGGCAATCGCGGAGCTGCTGTTCGGCGACGTGAACCCGTCCGGGCACCTTCCGATCACCTTCCCGGCCTCGCTCGCGCAGGTGCCGGCGAACACGGCCGCGCAGTGGCCGGGCGTCAACGGCACCGTGCAGTACTCGGAAGGGCTGAAGATCGGATACCGCTGGTACGACGCGAACAACGTCACGCCGCTGTTCCCGTTCGGCTTCGGTCTGTCCTACACCAACTTCTCGTTCAGCAACCTCAAGGTCGGGGCGCTGAGCGGCGGTCAGGCAACGGTGACGGCCACCGTCACCAACACCGGAAGCCGGGCCGGGACCGAGGTGGCCCAGCTGTACGTCGGCGATCCGGCCTCGGCCGGCGAGCCACCGCACCAGCTCAAGGGCTTCCAGCGGATCACGCTGAACCCCGGCGCGTCCGGCACGGTCACGTTCACGGTGACCGCGCACGACCTCGCGCACTGGGACACCGCGTCGAGCAACTGGATCGCCTCGGCGGGCAATTACCAGATCCTGGTCGGCAACAGCTCGCGTAACCTGCCGCTGACCGGCAGCCTCAACAACCCGAGCGACGTCACGGCCAACGCCATGGACTGATCCGGGATCGCCCCTGAGGGGCGTGAGGTCCCGCTGCCCGGCCACGGCAGCGGAACCTCACGCCCCTCTCACGCGTCACGGCGCTGCGCGCTCTCCCGAGGGCCGTCATGGGCCCGGGGAGGTGACGTCCACCAGGACTTCGCCGACCGCGCGGCTCTCGCCCGCCCGGCGCCCAGTTACACAAGAGGCACGGCATGAACGTGCAGATCCTCGCGGATTCCTTCGGCCGACTGCTTGTGGGCCTCACCCGCACTTACCAGGAGCCGTCCACGACGTCCGTGCTGCCCGCGAGCACGGCATCGTCCAAGCGATCCTCACCCTGCATCCGGCCAGCTCAAACCGATGATGGAAAAGGCTCACTGACGAGGATGGCGAACGGACCTGCTGTTTTCGGTTGCTCTTGCGTGAGCATTGCGTGAGCGGACGTTGCGGTAGCTGATGGACCACGCGGCATACCCATCGTGGGCTCTGCTCCTTGAGCTGGGGAAATCGGAGCCGGCGGCAACGGTCGGCACCCGCCGTCATGATCTTTGAGGCCCTCGTCATGCGTAGGTCTCGGGTTCGAATCCCGAAGGCGGCTCCGCTAAAACCCCAGGTCAGACAGCCGCTGATCTGGGGTTTTGCCTTTCCCTCGCGCCTGGCCCGTTCTCCCGAGCGGCAAGTGACGCCCGCAGAGGCTAGGGGGAGCGCATTCGGACAGGCGAAGGGCATCGGGCTGCTCCCGGGGAGCGCACGGTGTGCGCCGCAGAAGCTCGGCCTGGGGCTGCCAGCACCGTGGTCCGGCGACGGGGCCAGACGCTCGCGACCGGTCGTCGCGCTGAGCCCGGAGCGCGGACGGCTTTCGTGCGGAGTGGTGTCTCGTCCCTGCCGACTTGTGGCATCCCGACAACAGGCAGCCCGTACGCTGATGAGGTGCCGGATGTTCGGCAGAGTGTGGACTTCAGGGCGGTCGTCGCCCAGACGAGCGCGGTGCTCCTGATGCGCGGTGTCGAGGTCGAGCCGGTGGCGGTACGCGATGTCGTGGCGCTGATGGTCCGCTCGGTCGTCGAGCGCATGAACATGGGCCCGGAGGAGGCTCTCCACCTGGTGCGGCCGGAGTCGGTCGCCGAGGCGATCACCCCGCTGCGGACCCCAGCCGCGAAGGCGCGGAGCACGTGTACACGGTGCGGCCGATACGGGTCGACGCCAGCACCGTTGCGCTGCCGGTGCAGGTGGCGGGCCGCTTGGTGATGTCAGCCGCGCAGGCGGATAAGTACGCGCGGTTGAACGGCAACGGGCGCATCGCGGATCAGGCACTGGACCTGGCCACCGAGATCGGAGCGGCGCTGTCCTCAACCGCTGCCGATGGTGATGCGGCGGAGCTGCCCGTTGGCGTGCTGGCGGAACTCGCTGGCATTGCCGAGCCTGTAGCGCTGCGTGTCGAACACGATGGCTGGAGCATCTGCCCCTGCGGCGAACAGCACGACCAGGCCGAAGTAGACGCGGGTATGCCCGTGACGTTGCGCGCTGATGCCGTGCTGCGCGGATAGTCCATGTACTTTCTCCTTCCGGTCGGGACAGGTTCAGACCGCCAACCTCTAGAGTCACAGCGTGGCGCACCGGCTGCGATTTCCGAGGACTGTCGGCTGCACGGCCGGACGTAGGGAGCGGCTCTGGCTGCTGCAGTCGCCTTCGTGAAATCGCGTGCAAAAGGATCGTCCTTCCAGGCAGGATGGATGCCCACGCTCCAAGGGAGAAGCACGTGACGTCTTCGATCAGTCCGGCAACAATCCAGCGGCTCGCCTACTGCCGATTCCTCTTCAACGAGGGTTTGGGCTACTGCGAGCGTCCAGCACCGCTGTCGGCTACAGCCGTGCTGATGTTTCATGACGCCGTCGAGAACTTCCTTGGTGCGGCAGCAGATTTCCTCCGCGTGAATGTCAACCCGAGGATCACGTTCCTTGAGTATTGGGGCCAGATAAAACCCGTGGTGGAGCTGCCCGGACAGGCAGCGATGCGACGTCTCAATGATGCCCGCGTGAGTTTTAAACACCACGGGACATTCCCATCAGAGCAGACAGTTCGGCAGGCAAAAGAGACGGTCACCACCTTCTTTGCGGACGCGACACCTCTAGTGTTCGGGACGGACTTTGACACCATCGACATGGTGGACCTCGTCACCCTGCCCGAAGTCGCTAAGCTTCTCCGAGAAGCGCACACCCACATGAACGCGGGTGACATTCTGATGGCACTAGCAGGGCTGGATCTGGCGATGGCAGAACTCCTCCGCAGTGTACGCCGCCTGGAGCGATCCGGAAGATCCCCATTTGCCTTTGATCGCGCGCTTCCTGTGTGGAATAAATTCCACCTGAGCACGCAAGAACGGAATGAGCGGTTGAGTAGCCCGCTCATGAAAGTCGCGGACCAGGTTGAGCCGATCCGCCGAGTTGTCACTTCAATCCAATCGGCGCTGGCGGTTCTCAGCCTAGGTATCGACTATCCCAAGTACACGAAATTCCTATCGCTGACTCCACGGGTCCAAAACTACTATAGTGGCCCCCCTCGGTTCAGCTACAGGACATCGGACGAATCTCGAACTGCCGAGGAATATGCATTCTGCCGGATGTTCGTCATCGAGTCATGCCTCGCGGCGACACGGGCAGTCGACCTCCTTGGTGTGGGCAATGGAGGGCGATGGCAGGAACCCCTCGGAGAGAGAGCCTGGACTGGAGCGTATGGAGCGCAGCCGGGGGCCACTCAGGTCGGCGAGGCTGAACCCGACGCCCCTCCTTCCGCTGTCTAGCGTGCCGGGCATTGCGCCGGAGGGCGGAGTGGACTCTCAGCGGTGCTTTCAACGGGTCCTTCCGGGGACCGCCATGGTGCCGATTGAACGGTAGGGCAATCAGAGCGGGGGAGAGAGTGTGGAAATTTCTAAGGATGAATTGAGGCGTCGCCTGCACATTGGCGAGGTCGAATCCGACGAACTCCTGGAGCTGCTCACATTCTTCACCGGCGGCTGCCAGAGCCTCGACGACCGCAGGCTGGTCTTTCCCAACCCAGAGGCTGGCCCAGCGTGCATGATCTTGCACTTCACCGTCACCGGTAGAGTCACCGGCGTGGAACCGGGCGAGGCCCTTACCGAGGAATATTTGACTAACCTTGAAGCCCAGATCCGCGCGCAGTTGCTTGCGCCACCCTTGTCGGCCGTTTCCAGAAAGATCCTCTACTCCACGCAGCCGGTCGTGGGGTACTGGCGCTTTGCTGACCGCCTCGTCCTGCGTCAACTGCCGGAGGGAAACCCAACGACGCCGTGGGTAGCAGATTGCTACCCACTCATCCTCGAATGCGCTTACCCAGGCACCGAAGACCGCCTCCTTTCCCTCTCGCGAGGCGACAGGTGGGCCGATCAATGGATGAGCGTGCTCGTGCTCGCCGCTGGACACCTCATTAAGCCGCCTAGGGGGCCAGCAACAGGAATGTGGGCAACCGTGGTCCGCCCGCAAGGGGAGACCGGCATTCCGACCGGCGAATGGGTTCATCCCCGATACCAGCCGGCGACCTGGGGCTGGACGGGCAACACTCTGTGCGAGCAGGAAGATATGGCCGACATCGCCGTCACAGATGACCACGCCGGACCATTCCGCTGTGAGTCCTCCCTGCACCTTCCTACCTACCTGACCAGGTGCCTGGCCGCGTACAACACCCTGAGCACCCCCGACCGCCAACTACTGCTGCGATCCGCTCATTGGATCCACCACGCAGCACAGGTCCGGGGCCTGTCGGCCTCGGCGGCCTACATCGCAGTAGTCCAGAGCGTGGAGGTGCTGGTCGACGCGCACGGCGAACCTGGAGCCAGCGCCCCTTTCCGTGCGTTCATCGACCGGTACGCCCCAGCGACCACGGATGGCATGCGCAAGAACCACCGGAGCCTGTACAAGATCCGCAGCCAGATTAGCCACGGCAGCCGACTGTTCGTTTCCGACCTGGAACTGCGCGGGTTGCCGAACCCACAGCGATGGCACGAGGAGTATCTCCTGGACCACGCGACTGCTGCCTGCCGCACCGCGATCATCAACTGGCTCCTCACCCGGTCCGCCGCGGCCCATACCCGATAGGGAGTACAACGGGCTCCCGCCAGAAATGCTGGCGGGGGCCCGTTCTGCCGGATCCTCTATACGCTATGCCCTGCTGCCGTCGACGTCGTCCGCGTCGATCCAGGGACGTTTCGGCCGAGACATACTCGGCCTCCCCGTATCGCCATTAGCTCGGGCGGCGCGGGATCGAGGCACCAGTTTGATGACGGCTTCGGCGGCGCCGTGGTGCAGGTCGTGGAGGCGGACCGGGGGAAGGTCGGCGGCGGCGACCAGGCGCTCGAAGAGGTCGGAGATCTTGCCGGGGTGGAGCCAGGAGCCGTCCTCCTGGACGAAGACGCGCCCGGTCAGCCTCCAGGCGGTGCCCCACCGGGCGCGCTCGCGGCCTGCCGTTCCCTGCGGTCGCGCAGGTAGGTGAGGGACTCGGTGTCGAGCGCGATGGTGTGCACTCCGGAGTTCGTCTTGGGGGCGCCTTCGGTTACCTCCCAGCCGTCCTGGACGAGCTGCGTGGCCACGGCGAGCGAGGAGTCCGCCCAGTTGAGGTCCATCCACCGCAGCCCGTCCGCTTCACCGCGCCGCAGGCCCCGGAACGCGATGAGGTGCCACAGGCCGTAGAGGCGGTCGTCGGCGATGAAGTCGAGGAAGCGCCCGGTCTGCTCCGGCGTCCACACCATGACCGGGGAGGGCTTCGCCGACCTTCCTGGCCAAGCTCGGCGTCACGACCGCGTCCCCACCCCTCTGATCTTCGAGATTGACACCCCGCCGCAGGCGTACCGCAGGCTCGCCGGGGTGGACTACCTGCGGCTGGGCCTCATCCACCTGCAGACCTACAGCCACCTCGAATACCTGCTGAGCAAGAACGAACGGCACCAGCTGTGCGAGACCGTCGTCAGCAGGGTCAAGAACTCGGCCGCGTTCCTCGCCACCGCCGCCACCGGGGCGGTCCGCTTGCGGCAGGCGGCATGACCGGGCGGCTCGTGGCAGGGTCGTTCACGGTCTCGTGGTGCGTAAATCTCGGGTCGGTCGTTCTCGAAGGTGCTGACGAGGACGCTGTGGGGATCGCTCGTGCGCCCGGACGCCGTCGATCGCGGGTTGCCGCTGTGACGACCCGGCCGGCGTTCGGGGGTGTTGTCGGCGGTGCTCCGCGATACGTCGTACCGGTGGGCGCGCCCCGGGGCGGGCCCACCGGGCGGGGGTGGGTGGTCAGGCCGAGAAGCTGCCGGCGCCCGTGACGTGGGAGCCGTAGCCCGGGGGGAGGATGCCGAGGCCGGAGGTCGGGAGGGTGGCGGGGATGGTGCAGAAGGGGTCGGCGTAGACCTTGATCGGCTGGGGGGTGAGGTTGTCGATGACGTGGGCCAGGGCCGGGAGGCGGGTGCAGCCGGTCGGGTTCTGGTAGACGTCGAGGGGCTGGAGTTCGGTGGAGAAGACGACGACCTGGCCGGGCGTGGCCGCGTGGGCGGGGGTGGCGGTGAGGGTGACGGCGGCTGCGGCGGCCAGGGCCGCGGCGGTGGTGGTCAGGCGCATGACGGGTGCCTCCAAGGGGGGTTTCGTGGGTGGGGCGTGCCGTGCCGGGGCGGCCTCATGGCGCGCTCCGGACGAGGGGGGCGGGCGGGCGTGCCGCCGCGCGGTGGACGGCCTGTTCCGCGGAGCGGACCGCGCCCTCGCTGTTGGGGCGCAGCAGCGTCCAGTCGCCGACGTAGTCGATCGGGCCGGGCGGGCGGGCGGCGAAGGCCGCGCGCAGGCCCAGTGCGACCGGGGTGGCCTCGGGCAGGCCGTGCCGGAAGCGGTGGACGAGGGTGCGGGTGGTGGCGCGGGTCAGGCCGGGCAGGAAGCGTTCGGCCTCGCCGGTGAGGGTGCGGACGACCTCGGTGTCGTCGGCGTCCAGCAGGCGGGGGGCGGCCCAGGGGGACGCGAAGACGGTGACCATGCCGCGGCCGGGCGGGACGCGGCCCGCGGCCTTGAGGTGGTCCAGCAGCAGCCCGGAGCAGATCCGGCTCTCCGTCGCGGGGACGGACAGCGCGTAGCTGGGTGTACGGGTCGGGCTCGGCAACGGGCGGTCCAGCAGGCAGACGGCCTTGAGCATGGGCGTGAACGTGCACGCGGCCAGGAACGCGCGGATCTGCGGCGGCGGGTCGGCGTACAGCTCCAGCGCCACCGGGGCGGGCACGGCGAGCAGCACCTGACGTGCCGTCAGTGAGGTGTCGTCGGCGAGGTGGACGCGCGCCTCGCCCGTGCCGGCGGGCTCCACCGACCGTACGGGGGTGTCCAGTTGTACGGGGACGTGCGTGGCCAGCGCGCGGGCCAGGGTGTCTATGCCGGTGGTGTACGTCGTCCAGCGCGCCCCGGCGCCGCCGACCGAGAGCAGCGTGGCGAACATCGGTGCGGCGGCGCTGCGTTCGGGGTGCCAGCCGAAGCAGTGGGCGGACAGCGGCTGGAGCAGGCAGTCGTGGAGGTCGGGGTGGTGGGGGCGGGCGTACGCGGCCAGGGTGTCCGCTCCCAGCGGGGACAGTTCGGGCCGGTCGACGTCGAAGTCCACCGCGCGGCGCAGCAGTTGTGCGGTGGAGCGCAGCCACGACAGGCGTCCGCGCCAGGACATGCCCGCGCCGGTGAGCAGTCCGGCGGGGTGGCCGAGGCGGGCGTGGGCCCGGCCGTTCCGCCACAGGGCGAAACCGGCCCGGACGGGCACCAGGTCCTCGGGCGGGACGCCCAGTTCACGGATCAGTGCCCAGGTGCCGGGGTAGCCGCGCTCGGCGATGGTCTCGGCGCCCTCGTCGATCAGGTAGCCGTCGAGGCGCGTGCTCGCCATCCGGCCGCCGACACGGGAGGAGGCCTCGAAGACCGTGACGGAGCGCCCCAGTTGGCGCAGCCGGTGGGCCGCGGTGAGGCCGCCGATTCCCGCCCCCACCACGACGACGTCGAGATCGGTCACGTCCACTTCCCCGTTCCGTGGGTGGCGCTGCCGCCGAGGTAGCGGTCGCGCAGTTCGTGGCGGCGGACCTTGCCGGTGGCGGTGCGCGGGACGGCGTCCCACTCCAGCGTCAGCGGCTCGGCGAGTGCGGGCAGATCGTGCACGGTGGCCCGCCACCGGGCCTGTGTCAGTGGGGAGTTGACGACGAGGACGGCGTGCGGGACGCGGTCCACGCCGCCGAGGACGACCGCCTCCTCGACCTCCGGGAGCCGGTCGTGCAGCACGTCCTCCAGCTCGACGCAGCTCAGACCGGGGATCATGTCGACCTCGCGGTCGAGCAGCAGCAGCGCGCCGCCGCGTGTGCGTACCGCGAGGTCGCCGGTGTTGAACCAGGCGCCGTGCGACTTCTCCCGCCAGCGGTCCTGCTCGCCGACGTAGCCGAGGCAGCGCGCCTTCGTACGGGTCAGGACCAGGCCGAGCTGCCCGCGCCGTACGGGCCGGAAGGTGACCGGGTCGACGACCCGCAGGGCCACCCAACCGGGCACCGGGCGGCCGAGGTTGCGGGTCGTGGGGTGGCGTTCGGCACGCCGGGCGAGGGCGCGCCGGGTGAGGAAGCGGAAGGTGAGCGGGCCGGTCTCGGTCTGGCCCCAGCCCTGCATCCACACCGGGCGGGCCCGCCGGGTGGCGTCGAGGAAGATCCGCACGGTGGGGGGATGGATGGCGTCGAAGGTCGAGATGTACATCCGCACGTCGCGGAAGGGGCCGTCCGGCTCGGCGGCCAGCCGCTGCCAGCGCACATATGTGGACGGCAGCGCCTCCATGATCGTCGGCGGGTGCGCGGCCAGCGTGCGGCGGGCGGTGCCGGGGTCGGAGTCGGCGACGATCACGACATGGCGCGGCTGGTGCCACAGCGTGCTGACGGTCCAGGCGAGCGCGCGCCCGTGGACGAAGGAGGTCGCGCTCGCGACGGTGTCGGAACGGCGCGCGGTGATCACCGGCCAGGGACGCGCCTCGAACGCGGCGAGGCGCCGGATGAGCGTGGTGGTGGAGTGCACGACCAGCTTGGGCACGCCCGTGGTGCCCGAGGTGTGGTGCACGGCCACCGGCTCGCCGTCGGGCCGCGCCCGCACCGGGGCGGCGGGCTCGGCGGGCAGCGCGCGCAGCGGGGTGGCGGAGGGGCGGGCGGTGTCCGGGGTGTGGGTCTTCCGCGGCGGCGGCGGGACGCGCACGGTGGCGGTCGCCGTGGCCCGAGCGGGGGCGTCCGCCGAAACGCCGTACGGTTCCGGGGCGTCGGACTCCGCGTCGGTCCCCCCGTCTGCCACCGTGGTCGTCCGCGTCGCGTACCGCGTGAGATCGACGTCCGCCGCGGCGGCCGCGTGCAGCAGCCGCTCCTGCGTGACGAGGACGGCCGGGCGCAGCCGGTCCAGCAGGGTGGCGAGGACCCGCGGGGCCAGGTGGTCGGAGAGGAGGGCGGGGACGGCGCCGATCCGCGACGCGGCGCAGGCCAGCAGCACGCAGTCCCAGTGGTTGCGCTTGACGACGGCGACGTGGTCGCCGGGGCGGGCGCCTGCCGCGGCCAGCCGGGTGGCCGTGTCCCGTACCAGGTCGGCGAGTTGGGGGATCGTCCAGTGGAGGCCCTCCTCGGGCGCGAGGTCCAGGGGGCGGCTGAGGTGGACGACGGTCCGCGCGCCGCGCCGGGCGAGGGCGTCGAAGACGATGCCGGGGTCGAGGGGCTTCACCACCGCGGCACCGCCGGGAGCAGGTTGGCCGCGATCATCAGCGCGGTGGCGAGGCGGTGCAGCCGGATGCCGCGGGTGCGGGCACCGAACACGTCACCGCGCAGCGTGCCCTGCACCCATTGCAGGGCGCGCAGCACCAGCACGGGCGCCATGAGCAGCGGGAACCACGGCGGGGCGATCCCGGCGCAGGCGGGGACGACGACGAGTCCGGCTTCGAGCAGCGAAACCGCCGCGATGAAGGCGGAGTTGGCCCGGGGGGAGGCGACCGCGGCGACGGTCAGCCGACCGACCGCCGCGTCCCCGTCACGGTCGTTGATGTTGGAGTAGACGCCGAAGAGCACCGGGCCGAGCCCGAAGATCAGGGCCTGCGCGATGACGAAGCCGGTCGCCCGGCCGGTCAGCAGCCCGACGAGCGGCAGCACGTACCCCCAGCCGAGGGCGGCGAGGAACAGCTCCTGGAAGCCGCGGTAACTGAACTTCAGCCACCACGAGTACTGGAAGCCGAAGACCGCGCAGGCGGCTGTGCCGAGCACGGCCCAGCGTGGGGCGGAGGGTGCGGCGGCGACGGCGGCGCCCCAGAACAGCACGCACAGGGCGACCGCCGCCCAGCCGAAGCGGAGGGCCTGCGGCTCGGTGAGCGTGCCGGCCACGAGCGGTTTGCGGGCGAGCCGGCGGGCGGCGGCGTCGGGTCCGTAGTTGGCCGCGTCGCTGCCGTCGCGGTGGCCGGTGACGTCGTCGAACGCCACCATGCCCGCCACCATGGTGAGTTCGCCCAGGAAGAAGAGCAGCAGGACGAGCGCGGCCCGTCCCGCCGACGCGGGCCCGGTCACCGTCCCGCAGGCCACGAGCACGGCGGCGGCCAGCGGGATGCTCAGGTAGTAGTCGAGGATGTCGAGCTTGGCCAGCTTGGCGTAGGCGCGCCAACTGCCGGGCGTGATGCGTGGATCGGCGGCGTCCGGTGCCGCGGTCGGGACGGGGTGGGGCCCGGTCCGGGCCTCGGTGTCGAGTACGGGCGCGGATTCCATGGGGCGGGTGTTCCTCCGGGACGGGGCGGGACGGGGGTGGGGCGGGCTGGGGCGCGGGGGCGCAGGGGGTACGGGGTACGGGTCGGGTCCCGGGCGTACGGCTCAGGTGCGGACGGGGCCGGTGGCGTACGGGGGCAGCGGCGCGGATGTGCGCGGTACGGGCGCGGCGGGGCTTCGGGGCGGCAACCCCGGGGCGTATGCGGCGGCCGCCGCGGCGGTGAGGGTGCGGCGGCAGACCTTGCCCGTCGGGCCGAGCGGCAACCGGTCGAGGTGCAGGACGAGTTCGGGCAGCTTGCGGCGGGCCAGGCCCCGGTCGGCGGTCAGGAAGGCGGCGAGTTCGCCGACCGTCAGGCCCTCCGTACCGGGGCGCTGGACCAGGCACACGCACAGCCGTTCGCCCAGATCCGGGTCCGGTACGGGTACGCACGCGGCCTCGGCCACCGACGGATGGGCCTGCACCTGCTCCTCGACCTCGGCGGGGCTGATCGTCCAGCCGCCGCGGATGACCGTCTGCCGGATGCGGTCCAGGACGCGCACCTGGCCGTCGGGATCGACCACGCCGAGGTCGCCGGTCCTGACCCAGCCGTCGAACGTGCGGTAGCGGCGGTCGAGTTCGGGCGCCCCGACGTAGCACAGCGGGCTCATCGGGCCGCGCGCCTGGATCTCGCCGGGGGCGCCGGGGGGCAGCGGCCGGTCGTCGGCCCCGCACACCCGCAGGTCCGTGACCCGCGGGTCGGGGTGTCCGACACGGCGTACGTCGGCGTCCGGACTCGCCCACGTCGTACGGCAGTTGACGCCGTCGCTGGAGCCGTAGACGTTCGTGACCGGGCAGCAGAGGCGGCGCAGCGCGGCGGCGAGCACGCGGGAGGTGAGCGGTGCGCCGCTGGAGACCACGCCGCGGAGCGAGGTCAGGTCCTCGCCGGGGACCGGGGGGTGGTCGGCGATCCGGCCCAGCATGGTGGGCACGCCGACGAGGTGCGTGGGCCGCCACGCCGTGACCGCGCGCAGGGCGGCGCCGGGGTCGAAGCGGTCCAGGAGGTGGAGCGTGGCTCCGCGGCGGGCGAGGGCGACGACGCCGAGCGACCCGAAGGAGGAGGCGAGGGGGACGAGGACGAGGGCGGCGGGGTGCGGCCCGTTCTCCTCCGTGGCCAGGACCGCGGCGACGTACGTGCCGCGCGCCGTGAGCAGGGCGTCATGGGTGTAGGCGGTCATCTTCGGGGCCGCCTCCGAGCCCGAGGAGACGAGGATGCGCGCGGGATCCGCCGGGTCCACGTCCGCGGGCACGAACCCGGCGGGGTCGCCGCGCAGCAGCTCCCGCGGTGTGACGTGGCCCTCCAGGTGGGGGAGCGGGCCGTGGCGCGGGTCCGGGGGCTCGTCGGCGACCAGGTGGCGGGCCCGGGACAGCTCCAGCAGGGCGTGGCCCTCCCGGCTGCCCTGCCCGGCGGGCCACGGCAGGGCCACCGCGCCGACCGACGCGACGGCGAGGTCCGCCGCGAGGGCGTACGGCCCGCTGTCCAGCCGGACGCCGACGACGTCGCCGGGGCCGGCCCCGAGGGCGCGCAGTCCCGCGCCCATCCGCCGCGCCAGCGCGTCGAGTTGGCGGTAGGTGAGGGAGCCGTCGGGGGTGCGGACGGCGGTGCGGTCGCCGTACCGCCCGGCCTGTTCGGCGAAGGCCGCGTACAGGCCCTGGGCGGGGCGGCCCGCGTCCCGGGCCCACGCGGCGCGCAGTCGCGCGGGGACGGTGTCGCGCAGGACCAGGCCGTCGCGCGACCGCCATGTCCGTACGGTGGGCGAGCCGCCCGCGCGTGCCGGGATCGTCATCGGTGGAACTCCCAGGGGCTGCGGGTCAGCGCGCACGGGCCGCGGTCGAGCGCGGGCGCGAAGCGGGGGTCGGCGGCGAGGCCCGCCAGATCGGTGCGGACGGGTACGGACGCGGGCGCGTCCGCCGAACGGAACTCCGGCCCGCACAGCAGCCGTGCGGCGGACAGCAGGGACGAGGTCACCGCCTGCCCGCGGCCGGTCAGCCGGGCGGCGAGCAGCCCCGCGAGGGCGCCCTCCGCGCACACCACGCCGCCGAGCACGTCCGTGAGGGTCAGCAGCGAGGGCGTCGGCGGCAGGCCGGGCGGCGTGACGAGCGCGGCCAGACCCGACCAGGCCTGGACGGGGAAGTCGGTCCCGGTGGGCGGGTGGTGGCCGCGCGCGTCGCCCCAGCCGGAGGCGGCGGCGTGCACGAGCGCGGGCGAGGCGGCGATCAGGGCCTCCGCGTCGAGGCCGAGCCGGACGTCCTTGCCGGGGGCGAGGCTGTGCAGGAACACGTCTGCGGTGCGGGCGACTTCACGGACGGCGGCGCGGCCGGACGCGGTGCCCAGGTCCGCCTCCAGTACGTCCTTGCCGCGGTTGAGGGCCGTGAAGCGCGCCGAACAGCCGTCCACGACGGGCGGCATGCCGCGCATCGGGTCCCCGCCGGGCGGTTCGACGCGGAGGACGCGTGCGCCGAGCAGGCGCAACAGGTGCCCGGCGAGCGGGCCTTGGACGCGGCGGCACACCTCGACGACCGTCACCCCGGCGAGCGGGAGCGCGTCCGCGTCGCCGGTCGCGGTCGCGGTCGTGGCCGCGGTCGCCGGCGTCACCGGTCGGCCGGCGGGGCGCAGCTGCCACGGCGCCCTTCCGCCGCCCGCGCCGGGGTGCGGCCCGGCGGCGACGGGCGTGAGGTCCATGCGCGTGGCGAGGGCGTGGCGTTGGAGCTCGGCGAGGCCGCGGCGGGCCGTCGCCTCGTGCAGGGCGGGCGGCAGCGGGCACACCGCGGTGGCGTACCGCTGCTGGAAGGGCAGCCAGCCGCGGGCGGCGGCCGCGCGGTCCGCGCCGAGCGCGGCCCAGAAGTCCCGCCACACCTCGGCGTCGAGGGTCTCCAGTTCAAAACGCAGGCCGTCGGCGGAGACGAAGGGCGGGGCGGACGGTGCGTCCGGGCGGTCCGGGCCGCCTTGCGCGCCTGGGGGGCACGTTCCGCCCGGCTCGTGCCCGTCGTCGTCGGCGGCGGTCGCGGCGGCGATGTACTGGCCGGCCGCGAGCAGCGCGGCCTGCGCGACCGAGGTCGTGGCGCGGGACGGGCCGCCGCGTCCCGCGACGAGGGCCGCGAGCGTCCCGGCGGCGGCGAGGGCGCCCGCGAGGCACGTGGCGTAGTCGACGCCGAGCGGCGTGGGCCGCCCGTACCGTCGCCCGTGGACGTGCGTCAGCCCGCACGCGGCCTGCACGTCCGCCTCCGTGCCGAGGGTGACCCCCACCGGTCCGGCCCAGCTCACCTCGCACCGCACCACCCCGCCCCCGACCACCTCGGCGGTGATCGCCCCGTCCGCCACGGGCCCGACCCGGCACCCGGCGGCCCGCAGATGATCGGCGGCGAGCCGTACGGCCCCGGCGGGGTGGAGGCTGCGGGCGGTGCCCCGCCCGGGAGCGCGACCGGCGGGGGCGCCGCGCCCCGGGGCGGGCACGGCGAGGTGCCCGGCGGCGAGGTGCCCGACACCGGTCGCCGCCCGGCCGGTCGTCGCGGCCGGTTCCGTCGCTGCCGGGTCGGTCGTCGCGGCCAGTCCCCTCGTTGCCGGGTCGGTCGTCGCGGCCGGTTCCGTCGTTGCCGGGTCGGTCGTCGCCGCCGGTCCCGTCGTCGCCGGGTCGGTCGTTGCCGGGTCGGTCGTCGCGGCCGGTTCCGTCGCTGCCGGGTCGGTCGCCGACGCCGGTCCCGTCGTCGCCCCACGGGTCGTGCCCGCCGCGAGCGGCGCCGCCCCCTCCTTTCCCGCCCCCAGCGGTGCCGTCACGCCGGTCGCCTCGCCTGGACGCAGTACAGGACGCAGGACGCGGCGCGGAAGTCGGGGTGGGTCATGGCGGCGCGGGCGGCGTGGAGTTCGGGTTCGGTCAGGCCGTGGGCCAGCAGGGCGTCGCGCAGGTGGTAGGTGTGGTGGAGCTGGAGGCGCAGGCCGGGGGAGTCGGCGTGCCAGGGCATGAGGTGGGGGACGGGCGCGATGTCGGTGAAGCCCGCCGCGCGCAGGTCGGCCGCGCAGGTCCTGCCCCAGGTGGGGTCGGCTCCGGCGGCGCGCAGAGCGCGGTCCTTGGCGGTCTGGAAGGCCTCGTAGCCCGCGCGGGTGCGCTCGTCGGGGGCGAGCAGCACGGGCGCGTAGCCGATGTCGAACTCCTCCAGCTGGAGCCATCCGCCGGGGCGGAGGGTGCGCAGCAGGCGGTCCAGGACGGCGCGGCGCTGCGGCAGGTGGGTGAGCACCAGCCGGGAGTGGACGAGGTCGAACTCCGCCTCGGGCAGCGGGTCGTGGACGATGTCGTGGCGCAGCAGCTCCAGGCCGGGGTGGGCCGGGACGCGTCCGGGTTTGATGTCGGTGGCGAGCACCCGGCCGCCGGGGGCGGTGCGTTCGGCCAGCCACCGGGCGATGCTGCCGCCGCCCGCGCCGACTTCGAGGCAGCGCCAGCCGGGGCCGACACCGGTCGCCGCGAGCCGCGCGGTGGTGATCGGGTCGTGCGCGGCGGCCAGGCAGCGGTGCTGCTCGGCGGCGTACGGGTTGTCGTTGTCGAAGGCGTATCGGCCCTCGGCGGGTTCCGGGGCGGGACCCCCGACCTCCGGCGGCGCGAGGGCCGGGCTGCTGGTCGCGGCGGGCATGCGGGCTTCTTCTCCGGTGCGGCGGGGGCGGTTTGGGGGGAGCGGTGGGCCGCCGCTGTGGCGGTGGCCCACCGTGGGGGGACGGCCGGACGGTCAGATGTCCCAGGTCACCGTGTAGACGGCGAGCGCGGTGTTGGTGAAGCGGGCGGCGCCGGTGATGCCCTTGTAGGCACCGGTGCCGCCGGTGATGACACCGTCGAAGGACTTGGGGTAGGTCGCGGTCAGCGGGTCCTGGATCGGGAAGACGACGGACAGCGCGACCTGGCCGCCCCGGTTGAAGACGATGTCCGCGTGGCAGAAGGCCGTGACCTGCTTGAGCGAGATCGCGTCCTTGTCGCACATGTCGTAGGCGGTGCCGATCGCGGCGCCGGACGCGTCCGTGACCGTCGCGCTGCCGCCGAAGCCCGCGCCGACGCCGTTGGCGACGTTGGCCTCGTCGTTGTTGGCGCTGAAGTCCAGCGTCAGCGACGGCGGGGTGGCCGCCTCGCCCTGCGCGGCGGTGGACGGCGCGGACGAGCCCGCCACGAGAGCGAGCGTCGCGGCGGCGGTCGCGGTGGCCGCGGCGGCGGCGCGCTTCGCCGTGACAAAACGGGTCATGACATCTCCTCGAACGGTCCGGGCCCACTGCCCGGGTTCGGCACGAAATACACCATGGTGGTGCATAGTTCGCATCTAACGGGAAAGTACACAGAACCGTAGGTGTCGTGCGCCGTACGAGCGCCGAACACCCGCCCCGCGCACGGGACTTGGCGCGGCGAGCGGCAGACGCGGGCCCAACTCGGCCGCCTAGCGCAGGGGTGCGGGGGTGAGGGCCGGGGGAGTGAAGAATTCACTCGCTTGAGCAGCGGGTGGCGGCAGTGCCTGCGGGCCGTGCGGGCGACTCGGCAAGATGCGCGGGTGAGCGCACCGCGGGCGGCCGCCCGGCACGGTTCGTGCAGCGCCCGCCGCCGCCGTCAGGGGAGTTTCGGTCATGACGTTCGATCTGCTGATCGTGGGCCTGGGGTACGTCGGGCTGCCGCTCGCCCGCGCGGCCGGGGACGCGGGGCTCGCCGTCGCCGGGTACGACATCGCCCCCGACACGGTCGCGGCGCTGCGCGCGGGGCGTTCGACGGTGCGCGACGTCAGCGACGCGGACGTGGCCCGTATGCTCCGCGCGGGCTTCACCGCCGACACCGACCCGGGGCTGCTCGCCGACGCGCAGGCCGTCGCCGTGTGCGTGCCCACCGGCCTCACCGCGGACGGGCGGCCCGACCTCGGCCCGCTCACGGCCGCCTGCCGTACGGTCGCGCGGTATCTGCGGCCCGGGATGCTGGTCGTCGTCGAGTCGACGTCCTTCCCCGGGACGACCGAGGAGCTGGTGCGGCCGCTGCTGGAGACGTCGGGACTCGTCGCGGGGACGGACTTCCACCTGGGCTACTCGCCCGAGCGGGTCGATCCGGCGAACCGGTTCTTCGACATCGGGAACACGCCCAAGGTCGTCTCCGGTGTGACGCAGGTGTGCGCGAAGCAGTGCGCCGCGCTCTACGAGCACTTCGTCGAGCGCGTGATCGTCGCGCGCGGCACGCGGGAGGCGGAGCTGGCCAAGCTGCTGGAGAACACCTACCGCAGCGTGAACATCGCGCTGGTCAACGAATTCGCCCGCTACTGCCACGAGGTGGGGGCGGACGTGTGGGACGTGGTGGCGTGCGCGTCGACCAAGCCGTTCGGCTTCCAGTCCTTCCGCCCGGGTCCGGGCGTGGGCGGCCACTGCATCCCCGTCGACCCGGTCTACCTGCTGCACGGCGCCCCCGCCGACTCCTTCCCCGTCGTACGGGCCGCGCTGCGCGCCAACCGCGTCATGCCGGACCATGTCGTGGGCCGGGCCGCGCGGTTGCTGCGGGACGGCGGTCTCGCGCTGCCGGGCGCACGCGTCGTGCTGCTGGGCACCTCGTACAAGCCCGACACGGACGACCTGCGCGAGTCGCCCGCGCGGGACGTCGCGCGCGGGCTGCTGGAACTCGGTGTCGGCGTCGGCTGGCACGACCCGCACGCGACCGCCCCGCCGCTCGACGACACCCGGCTGCGGCGGCACGGCGACGCGCTGCGCGCCGCGGCGGACGCGGACCTCGTGGTGCTGCTCCAGGCGCACCACGCCTACGACCTGGGCGCCCTCGCGTCCACCGCGCGGCTGCTGTTCGACACCACCGGGCAGGTGGCGGGCGAGGGCGTCGTACGGCTCTGACGCACCACACGCCGGACCGCGTCAGCCCGCGAGGGCGAACTCCCGTACCGCGTCGGCGATGAACTCCACGTCCCCGTCGGTCAGATGGGGGTAGATCGGCAGCGACAGGATGCGCCGGCCCGCGCGTTCGGCGGCGGGCCAGGAGTCGCCGGGGTCGGCGTACGGGGCGAACGCGGGCTGGTGCGGCAGCGGTTGGGGGTAGTAGACGTGCGTGCCGATACCGCGGGCGGCGAGGAAGGCCTGGAGGGCGTCACGCCGGTCGCTCTGGAGGGTGTAGACGTAGAAGCAGCGGCCGTCGCGGCCCGGCGGCGGGGCGAGGACACCGTGCGGGGCGAGGTCGGCGAAGCGCTCGGTGTAGCGGGCGGCGATCTGGGCCCGGCGCTCCAGCCGGGCGGGGAAACCCGGCAGGCGGTGCAGCTGGAAGCTCGCGAGCACCTCGTCGAAGCGGCTGTTCCAGCCGATCCGGTGGTGCAGGAAGCGGTGGACGCCGTCCTGCCCGTGGTTGCGCAGCATCCGCACCGTGCGGCCGATCTCCGGGTCGCGGGTCACCACCGCGCCGCCCTCGCCCGCCGTGCCGAACGTCTTGACCTGCACGAACGAATAGACGCCCGCTTCCCCGGCGAGCCCGGCGGGCACCCCGCCCAGCACGCCGCCCTGGGCGACGGCGGAGTCCTCGACCAGCCGCAGGCCGCGCTCGCGCGCCAGGGCGGCGAAACGCGGCATGTCGGCCATCACGGAGAACATGTGGGCGGGCATGAGCGCCTTGGTCCGCGCGGTGATGCGGCGCTCCACCGCCGCCGGGTCGACGACCGTCGTCCACGGGTCGACGTCGGCGAAGACGGGGCGCGCGCCGAGCGCCACGACCGAACTGGCCAGCGGGGCACACCCGAAGGCCGGCACCACGACCTCGTCGCCCGGTCCGACGTCCATCGCGGCCAGCACGAGCGTGAGCGCGCCGGTGCCGCTGCCGCACGCGACCACGTCGGCGGCGCCGAGCTGCTCGCGCAGCGCCTGCTCGAAGTGCGCGGTCCGCTCGCCGAGGATGAACTTCTGCTCGGCGCCGGTGCCGGTCTCGCGGACGATACGGAGCAGGTGCGCGCGGTCGTCCGCGAAGAGGTCGGGCGCGAAGAACGGCAGCCGCCGGCCACCCGCCGCGGGCCGCTCGGCGGCCGGGGCGGTGCGGTCGGCGGGCGGCGCGGTGTCGGTCACGTGCGGGCTCCTGCGGCGGTCGGGGCGGGGCGGGTCACCCGTGGTGCCGGGGTGCGGGTCGCCGGGGGCGCGGCGGTGTCCGCGGCCGGCGCGGTGCTGTCGGCCACGGGCGGGGCGGCGGCGCCGGTCATGTGCGGGCTCCCGCGAAGAAGGCCCGGATCAGGTCGCAGACCTCGGTCACGGCCTCGTCGGGGAGGTCGGGGTAGAGGGGGAGCGCGAGGGTGCGGGTGCAGGCGGTCTCGGCGGTGGGGAAGTCGCCCGCGCGGTGGCCGAGGTGGGCGAAGCACGGCTGGAGGTGCAGGGGGCGCGGGTAGTACGTCTCGGTCTGCACACCGTGCGCGGCCAGGTGGCGGGCCAGCTCGTCGCGGCGCTCGGCCTCGACGAGGTAGACGTAGAAGACGGGGTCGGCCCCGGTGTTGCGCGGGCCGGTGGCGGGGCGGCGCAGGATGCCGGGCACTCCGGCCAGTCCGCGGTCGTAGGCGGCGGCGAGTTCGGCGCGGCGGGCGATGTCGGCGTCCAGCCGGTCGAGCTTGGCGAGCAGCACGGAGGCCTGGATGTCGTCCATCTTGCTGTTGCAACCGGGCAGCGCGCTCGCGGTGTTGATGGTCGTGAAGTCGCCGAGGGTGCGCCCGGGGCGGCCGTGGTGGCGCAGGGCGTCCGCGGTAAGGGCGATCGTGTCGTCGTCGGTGAGGACGGCTCCGGCGTCGCCGATCGCGCCGAGGGTCTTGCTGGGGAAGAACGACAGCACGCCGCCCGCGCCGAACAGCCCTGCGTGGACGCCGTCGTGGCGCATGCCGATCGCCTCCGCGCTGTCCTCGACGACGGTCAGCCCGTGCCGCCGGGCGATCTCCCCCAGCCGTGCCATGTCGGCGAGTCGGCAGAACAGGTGCACGGGCATCAGGAAGCGGCAGCGCGGGGTGAGCACGCGTTCCACCGATTCGGGGTCGAGCGCGTACGTGACCGGGTCGATGTCCGCGAACACCGGCCGTCCGCCCGCCAGGACGACCGAGGAGGCGGTGGCGACGAAGCTGAACGCCGGGACGACGACCTCGTCACCCGGTCGCAGTCCGGCCGCCCGCAGCAGCAGGACCAGCGCGTCCGTACCGCTGTTGACGCCGATGACGTGCCGTGCGCCGGTGTAGGCGGCGAGTGCCCGCTCCAGCTCCGCGACCTTGCTGCCGTGCGAGAACTTGCCGTCGTCGAGCATCTCGTCCAGATGCCGTTCGATGCGCGGCCACAGCGTGGCGAACGTCGCCGCCTGCGTGAAGAACGGGACGTCGGGCGGCCGTTCGCGCTGCGGCTGCACGGTCTGCTGGAGGTCCATCTCCGCCTCTCCGGTCCGGGGTCGCACGGCGACGCTACGGCCTGCGCGGCGGCGAACACCGGGACGCGGCGCGCCCCTTGCGGTGTTTCACGCGAAAAGGGCGCGACCGGCGCGTTTCGTTGACTTCGTCCGGTTCCGGCGCGCAGGCTGGCCCGCGTTGCCCCGGATCCGCCGGATCCGGGGCGTACCCGTTCGACGGGACACCGAACGCCGAACGCAGAAGACGGAAAACACCGCCCGCACGACGGCGGACAGGACGGAAGGTTGTTGCCGGACATGCCGGAGAAGCTGCGCACGTTGGTCGTCGGCCTGGGCCGGGCGGGGGCGGGCCTCCACCTGCCGGTCCTCGCCAAGGCCCGGGAGCGGCAGCCGGAATGGTTCGCGCCCGACCCCGTGGTCGCCTACGACCAGGACGCCGTGGCCCGCGCCTGCCACGCCGCCGAGGGCCTGCGCACGGTGGCCTCGCTCGCGCACGCCGCGCGGGAGATGGACCCCGAACGGACCGTCGTGCACGTCTGCACCCCGCCCGTCGCGCGGGTCGCGCTCGTCGAGGAACTGCTCGAACGGGGCTTCCGCAGACTGCTGGTGGAGAAACCTCTCGCCTCCGGCCCGCGCGACCTCGCCCGGCTGCTCGACCTGCTGCGCCGCCCCGGTGTCCAGGCCGCTGTCGTGGCCCCCTGGCTGGCCAGCACGCTCACCGACCGGCTGACCGGACTCGTCCGGGAGCGGTCCGCGCTGGGCAGGCTGCGGCAGATCTCCGTCGTCCAGAACAAGCCGCGCTTCCGCCGTTCGCTCGCCACCACCGGGCACCCCACCGCCTTCGACGTCGAGGTCCCGCACGCGATGGGCGTCCTGCTGCGGCTCGCCGGGGACGCCGACGTGGCGGGCGCCACCTGCGCCGACCTGGACGTCAACGGGCGGCGGCTGCCGCGGATCGGCGGCGCGACGCTGCGCCTGGCGCACCACGGCGGAGTCCGCAGCGTCATCCGCTCGGACCTCACCTCGCCCGTGCGCGAACGCCGCATCACCCTGCGCTTCGACCAGGGCACCGCGATCGGCCACTACCCGGCCGAGGCCTCCGACCACTACGCCCAACTGCGCCTGCTCGTCCGGGACGCACCCGTCGCGCCGCGCGCGGTCTTCCGCGACGACGCGCTCACGGAGGTCATGCTGCGCGCCTACTCCGGCTTCGCCACCGGGGGACCCGACAGCGCCGCCTTCGCGGAGCAGGCACGCGTGGTCGGGCTGCTGAGCGAGGCGAAGGAGCTGGCCTTCCCGCACGAGGCGACCGAAGGAGCCGAGGCGCGGGAGGAGTTGGCCGGTGTCCGCTGAGCCCTCCGTGGGAGCCGCCGGCCGCCCCGTCCTGACCGGGATCGGCGACGAGGCCGCGCTCGGGGTCGCGGGCCAGATCGCCGCCGTCACGGCGCTGGGCTGGCGGTCGGTCGAGCTGCGCACGATCGACGGCACGCCCGTCGCCGACCTCTCGCGCGCCGACTTCGACCGCGCGGCGGGCACGCTCGCCGACGCCGGGGTCGCGGTCAGCGCGGTGGACGCCCGGATCGGCGGCTGGGCCCGCCCCGTCACCGCCGACTTCACCGCCGACCTCGCCGAACTCGACGTCCTGGCCCGGCGATGCGCCCGGCTCGGCGCGTCCCGCATCCGCGTCATGTCCTTCCCGAACGACGGGCTCGGCGCCGCGGAATGGGAGCGCGAGGTGCTGCGCCGCTTCGCCGAACTCGCCCGCCGGGCGCAGGCGTTGGGCGTCACGCTGCTGCACGAGAACTGCGCCGGGTGGGCGGGCGCCGACCCCGCCCGGATGCTGCGCCTGCTGGACGCGGCCGGGCCCGCCCTCGCTCTCCTGCACGACACCGGCAACGGCCCCGCGTACGGCTACGACGCCTTCGCCCTGCTGACCCGCCTGCTTCCCTACGCCGACCGCATCGCCCACGTCCACGTCAAGGACGCGCTGACGGCCCCCGGCCGCCCGCCCCGCTACTGCGAACCCGGCACGGGCGACCTCCGCGTGGCCGAGACCCTGCGCCTCCTGCTCTCCCACGGCTACCGCGGCGCCCTCTCGATCGAGCCGCACATCGCGGTGCGCCCCCACGAGGCCCACCGCGCCCCGGAGGACCGCTGCGCCGCGGCCTTCCACCGCTGCGGGCTGGCGCTGACCCGGCTGCTGGACGAGACGGGGGCGGGCGCGTCGTACGGTACGGCCCGGGTCGCGGGCCCCGGCACGCCGGAGGGCGCGGCCCGGCTGCCGCGCCCGGCGGCGGGGGTGTGGGGCGGTGCGGTGCGCGCGGCCGCCGGGCGGCTGCTGCCCGTACGGGACGGCGCGGGCGGGCCGCCGGGTACGGAGGGGAGCCCCGGCCGTACGACCGGTGCGGGCTCCGGCCTGCCCGGCCGCGCGGGTTTCCCGCCCCTGCCCGGCCCCGTGCGGCGGGAGCCGCTGCCGTGAGCGTGTTCGGTGCCGCCGACCGGGATCTGCTCCTGGACCTGCTCGCCCTGCCGACCGCCGGGCCGCTCGAAGGGGGGCCGGGGGCGCCCGCCCCCGCGCTGTGGGAGGCGCAACGGCGTTACGCGCAGGCCGCCGCCGGGCTGGGGTTCGCGGTTGTGCACCACGCCGCGCCGCCGCCCGGGTGCCTCGCGCGCGCGGACGTACCCCTTCCCGTACGCGAGGCAGCGGCCGCGCGGCCGGACTTCCTCGACTGCCAGCCCGGTCTCGTGCTCGCCCTCGGGCCCACGGCGGCGCCCGCCGGGCGGACGGTGATGTTCAACGTGCACCTCGACACCGTCGCGGGGGCCGGGCCCGTCTCCTTCGACGGTGTCCGCTTCCACGGCCGGGGCGCGATCGACGCGAAGGGGCCGGCCGTCGCGCTGCTGGCCGGGCTGCGGCAGGCGCTCCGGGAGCAGCCGGGGCTGCCGCGGGACACCCGCGTGCTCGTGCAGGCCGTCTCGGGCGAGGAGGGCGGCGCCCTCGGCACCTTCGGGACGCGCCCGCTCGTCGAGGCCGGGCACCACGGGCGGCTCAATGTCTTCTGCGAACCCACCGGCGGGCGCGCGCTGTTGCGGTGCACCGCCGCCATGACCGCGCGCATCCGGGTGCACGGCCGGGACGCGATCGACGACCGGCCCGGCGCCGGCCACAACGCCACCGTCCTGCTCGGCCACCTCGCCGCGCACCTGGCCGCCGCGCTCGACCCCCGGCTCGACCCGGCCGAGGGCCAGGTGTGCGTGGCCGGACTGCACACCGGCACCCTGCACAACCGCGTCTACGGGGAAGGGCAGTTGCTGCTCAACCTCTCCTACGGCTCCGCGGCCGCCGGGCAGCGGCTGGAGCGGCTGGTGTCCGCCGCGGTCGCGGGCGGACTGCGGTCCTTCCGGGCGGAGTTCGCGGCGAGCCCGCGGTTCGGCCGGACCGCCGCCGACGCCGCCGACATCGTCCGGCTGGACTGGCTCAAACGCGGACTGCCCGCGCTCGACGGCGACCCGTCGTGGCTCGCGCCGCTGCTGCACCGTGCGGGGGTGCCGCTGTGGCCCGCCGCCGAGCCCGGGTTCACGTGCGACGCGATCTGGATGTCCGGTGTGCCCGGCGCGCACACCGTCGTGCTGGGCCCCGGCCGTCTCGACACCAACCGGGCGCACGCGGACGGGGAGTTCGCCGAGCTGACGGAGCTGGACGCGTTCGCGGCCACCGTTCCCCGGCTGCTCGCGGCCTTCCGGTCCGCGCCCGCCGACGACGTCCCCCGCGTCCCGCCGCCCGCCCGACCGGCGCCGAGCCCCGCGCGCACCGCCCCGCCCCCGTGACCCGCGCCCGCCCAGGCGACGCGCCCCTCCCCTCGGACGAAGGAACCCCCATGCCCCTGCCGAACCCGCAGACACCCCGGACGGTCCGCCCCGCTCACGCAAGAGCCTTGCGCCCGGGGGGTGTTGTCGTGCGGATCGGTCACGACGAGCTGCTGGGCTTCGTCGCCGAGGTCTTCGTACGCTGCGGGCTGCCCGCCGGGCGGGCCGGGACCGCCGCGGAGGCGCTCTGCTACGGCGACCTGTCCGGGATGGACTCGCACGGGCTCGCCAACCTCACCCGGACCTACCTGCCGCTGTTCGAGCAGAAGCGGGTCGATCCGGTCGCGGAGCCGGTGCGCGGCAGCGACCTCGGGGCCGCGGTGCGGATGGACGCGCGGCGGGCGCTGGGGCTGTGGGCGGCGGCCGAGGCGATGGATCTGGCCGTCGAGCGGGCCGGGCGGTTCGGGATCGGGATGGTCGCCGTGCACGGCGCGACGCACTTCGGCTGCGCGGGCTTCCACGCGGTGCGCGCCGCGCGGCGCGGCATGGTCGGACTGGTCGCGGCCAACTGCGGCGGGCAGCGGATCGCGCGCCCGCCGGGCGGCCGCGTCACGATGCTCGGCACCAACCCGCTGGCCGTCGCCGCGCCCGCGGGCCCGCGCCACCCGTTCGTGCTGGACATGAGCACCACGGCCGCGCCCACCGGACGCGTCCGGGCCGCCGCCCGCGCCGGGCACCCCGTGCCCGAGGGCTGGCTCGCGGACGACACCGGGCGGCCGGTCACCGACCCGGCGGCCTTCGACGAGGGCCGGGCGCACCTGAGCTGGCTCGGCGGCACCCCCGGGGCGGGCGTCTTCAAGGGCTACGGCCTCGGGCTCGCCGTCGAGGTGCTCGCCGGTCTGGTGAGCGGCTCGGGCCTCGGCCCGGACCCGGCGGCGCTGGACGGCGACGGACGCCCCTCCGGCCGCGACGACGACATCGGCTTCTTCGTCGCCGCGATCGCCCCCGCGGTGCTGCGCCCGCAGGAGGACTACGCGGCCGACGCGGACACGCTGTTCGGCAGCCTGCTCGCGTGCCCGCCCGCCGACCCGGCCGACCCCGTCCGGTACCCGGGGTGGCCCGAGGGCGAGCGGATCGCCGCGTGCCGCACGGAGGGTGTGCCGGTGAGCATCCCGCAGTACCGCGAACTCATCGGTGTGGCCGACCGGTTCGGGCTCGTCGCACCGCTGCCGCGGGACGCCGGCCGGTGACCCGCCCGTACGCCCTCGCGGTCGTCGGCCTCGGTGTCATCTCGCGCTTCTACCTCGACGCCCTCGCCGCCGCCCCGGCCGCGTGCCTGGTCGCCGTCTGCGACCGGGACCCCGCCGCGCTCGCGCCCTTCGACGGGCACGCCACCGTACGCGGCTACCGGGACCACCGCGAACTGCTCGCCGCGCAACCGGCGTTGGACGGGGTCGTCGTCACCGTGCCGAACGACGCGCACGCCGCGGTGTGCGCGGACTTCCTGCGCGCGGGCGTGCCCGTGTGCGTCGAGAAGCCGCTCGCCCGCACCGTGCCGGAGGGCGCCGAACTGGCCGCGCTGAGCGCTCGGTTCGGGACGCCGCTGTTCACCGCCTTCCACCGGCGGTACAACTCCGCCGTCACCGCGCTCGCGGCCCGGCTGGCGCGCGGCCCGGCTCCGGTCGAGCACGTCACCGTCCGCTACTTCGAGCGCATCGAGGAGCACATCGGGCGGGACCGCTGGTACCTGGACGCGGCGCGCTGCGGAGGCGGCTGCGTCGCCGACAACGGGCCCAACGCGTTCGACCTCGTCCGGCTGCTGCTGGGGGACGTCGAGGTCGAGCGCGCGCGGATCCGGCGGGACGCGGCCGGGCTGGACCGGCAGGCGGTCGTCGAACTGCGGGCCGTCTCCGGCACCGCCCGCGCCACGGTCGAGCTGGACTGGTCCTACCCGGGCGAGGTCAAGGACGTCCGCGTGCGGTTGGCGGACGGCACGGCCGACCACGCCGACATGCTGGCCGGGCACCACGGCTTCAAGGCCTCGCTCGGCCACGAATACGCCGCGATCCTGGCCGACTTCACCGCCCGGCTCGCCGCCCCGACCGTCCCCGCCCCCGCCCCCGACCCCGGCGGCACCGCGGCCCTGGGCCTCGTCGAGGCGGCCTACCGCGTCGCCGTGCCCTGGCCCGGCCCGCACCACCCCGCACCCGCACCCGTACCCGCACCCGAATCCACAGACGGACCCGAACCCGTACCGGAGGCGCTCCCGTGCTGACCTCGCCCGCATCCCTGCCGCGCCCCGCCGTTCCCGAGGACGGCCGCAAGCGCATCGTGCACGGCCCGCTCGTCAAGGTGCTCCTCCACCGCAGGGACGACCGCGGCATGACCCTCGAACCGCACGCCAGCCGGTGCGTGCGCGCGGGCGAGGTGCACGAACTGGTCACCACCGACCACGACGACACCGCGCCCGGCGCCCGGATCGACCGCGTCGGCTTCCTCGGCTTCGTCGAACTGGCCTGCGGCGGGGTCGTCGACCGAGGCGACACCGTACGGATCGGGGGGCGGCGGGTCGGCACCGTCCTCGGCTTCGACGCCTGCCACTTCCCCAACCACTACAACATCGTCATCCGCGCCGACGCCCCGGTGACCGGGGCCGATCTGCGGCTCGCGCCCGAACTCCCGGTCAGCTTCGAGCAGTCACCGCTCACCGCGCCGCCCACACCGTAGGAACCGGCGCCGTACGACCCCACGCCGTACGACCCCACGCCGTACGACCCCACACCGCAGGACCCGACCCGTACGACCGCACCCGCAGGGAGCCCCCCCATGACGCGTACCAACCCCATCGCCGCGGCGCCCGACGCGCTGGCCGCGCTCACCGAGCTGTCCTCCGCCTCCGCCGAGGGCCTGCCGCCCGCGCTCGCGCAGCTCGTCAGCCTGCACGTCTCCCAGCTCAACGGCTGCGTCTACTGCACCGGCCTGCACCGCGACGGGGCCCTGGCCGCGGGTCAACCGGCGGTCAAGCTGGAGGCGTTGGCCCGCTGGGCGGACTCGCCCGACTTCACGCCCGGCGAGCGCGCCGCCCTCGGTCTCGCCGAGCACCTCACGCGGCCGTCCGGCGGCGCGGTGCCCGAGGACGTGCACGCGGAGGCCGTCCGGCACCTGGGGGACGCGGCGGCGGCCCGGGTGATCTGGACGGTCGCGGCCGTCAACGCCTGGAACCGCGTCGGCATCGCGACGGCCGCCCCGCTCGCCGGGCGGCGGCCCGCCGCTCAGGAAGGGGTCTGAGGGCTCCCGCCCTCCGTCCGCAGGTATTCCAGCACTGCGAGCACCCGGCGGTTGTCGTCCGGCGCGGTCGGCAGGTCCAGTTTCGCGAAGATGCTGTTGATGTGCTTGCTCACGGCGTTCTCCGTGACGACCAGGGCCGCGGCGACGCCCGCGTTGGAGCGGCCCTGCGCCATCAGGGACAGCACCTCGCGCTCGCGCGGGGTGAGCCGGGACATCGGCCCGCTGCCGCCCAGCCGGGAGACCATCGCCGAGACGACCTTCGGGTCGAGCACCGTCGCGCCCCTGGCCACCTGCCGGACCGCGTCCACGAAGTCCGGGACGTTGCCGACCCGGTCCTTGAGCAGATAGCCGATCGCTCCCTCGCCCGAGCTGAGCAACTCCCTTGCGTAGAGCTGCTCGACGTACTGGCTCAGCACCACCACCGGGAGTCCCGGGCGGCGTTCGCGGGCGGCGAGGGCGGCGACCAGGCCCTCGTTGCTGAAGGTCGGCGGCATCCGGACGTCCACGACCGCGACGTCCACCTCCGCGCGGGCCAGCGCCTCCGACAGCGCCTCCGGGTCGCCGACCGCGGCCACCACCTCGAAGTCGTGCGCCTCCAGCAGGCGGGTCAGGCCGTCCCGGAGGAGGGCGAGGTCTTCGGCGATGACAACGCGCACGGCACCTCCATCGTCACCCGGGTCGGGCCCCCGGGCGGGCTGTCCACGGCGAGCGTGCCGTCGAAGACCTCCAGCCGGCGCGCCACCCCGCTCAGCCCGCTCCCGGCGCCCGTGGAGGCACCGCCGGAACCGTCGTCCCCGACGACGACCGTCAGCGTACCGGCGCGGTGCGCCAGTTCCACCCACGCGCGGCTCGCCCCGGCGTGCTTGACGACGTTGGCCAGGCATTCCGTCGTCGCGAAGTACACCGCGGACTCCACCGGCGCCTCCAGCCGCCCCGGTACGTCCGCCGCGACGGTGACCGGCAGCGCCAGGTCCAGCGCCACCGCCTGCACCGCGCCGGCCAGTCCGCGGTCCGCCAGCACGGGCGGCTGGATCCCCTCCATGACGGTGCGCAGCTCCTCCAGCGCGGTCAGCGTCGTCGCCCGCGCCTCCGCCAGCAGCGCGGCGACGGCGTCCGGGTCGCGGCGCAGCAGCTCGCTCGCGAGCCCCAGGTTCATCGCCAGCGACACCATGCGGGCCTGCGCCCCGTCGTGCAGATCCCGTTCGATCCGCTTCAACTCGGCCGCCTGCACGTCGAGTACGCCGCTGCGGGTGCGGTGCAGCGCGGCCACCCGTGCGGTCAGCTCCTGCTCGCGGGCCGGGGGCAGCCGTTGCAGCCACCACGCGTGCACCACGAGGGCGACGGCCACCACGGGTGTGCTGAAGACGGGCCAGAAGAAGCCGCCGCCGGACAGCGCCCACGAGACGATGTCGATGCCCACCCACACCGCGCTCAGGGCCAGTTGGAGCGCGAACGCGCGCCGCCGCCCGCGCGGCTTGCGCAGTGCCCAGCGCAGCCCGTACTGGAGCGCCAGGTTGACGCCGAGCCCGAACCACACCCAGCGCGGCCAGAAGTACATCGGCCGCAACTGCGCCCACACCAGCGTGTCCACGACCCCGATGACGACCGAGGCGACGGCCTGCCACACCAGGAACACGCCCCAACCGGGCCAGCGCAACCGCAGGCCCGGTCGGGGGAGTTGCCGCCCCGCGCTCACGCGGCCACCGCCGTCCGCAGGGCGACCGTCGCGGGGGCGCGCCCCGCGCGGTGGGCCGCGGCGAGCGCCGCGCCCAGCCCCAGCACCGCGACCCCGGCGACCACGGCGGCGTGGATGCCGACCGCCGCGCCCGGCAGGACCTCGCCCGTCACGGCCAGGCTGTACGGCACCGCGGACGCCACGGCCGCGAGCGTGCCGAACAGCAGCCCCGTCACCAGCGTCAGCGCGGTCTCGGCGGCGACCTGCCGCAGCACCTGCCGCGGGGTCGCACCGGCCAGCCGCAGCTGGGCGAACTCGCCCTGCCGGGCGGCCGTCTCGGCCACCACCAGGTTCACCAGCATCACCGCGGAGAAGACCGCGAGCATGCCGACGACGACGTAGTTCAGCGTCGCGGTGCCCTTGTCGTCCGCGGACAGGTGCGGGTGCGCGGAATTCCACACCGACTGCATCGCGAGCGTCCCCGTGGAGATCGCCGTGCACAGCACGACCGGCATCACCGCGGTCGCCGCCCGCTGGACGCGCTGCCGCACCGCCAGCACACCGAGCCGTCCCGGCGCCCCGAACGCCCCCAGCAGCGGGGCCAGCACCGCCGCCACCGCCCGCAGCAGGACGGGCGCCAGCAGCGCGAAGCCCAGCGCGGACAGCACCGCGCCCTCGCCCGCGACCGACTGCGCGTCGATCTTCGAGCCGTCCACCGCGGTCGCCGTCACCACCGCGCAGCTCGTCCCGGCCACCACCAGCAGCACCCCCGCGGCCAGCCGGAAGCGGCTGGTGCGGCGGCCCCCGGCGGCGGCCTGCCGGTGCGCCTCCACCGCCCGGCGGCGGGCCGCCCGCCGCGCGGTGCCGAACGAGGCTGCGAGCGCGGCCAGCAGGCTGCCGCCCGCCCCGACCGCGAGCGCGGAGGCGCCGAACCGGAAGCCCACCGCGTCGCCGACCTGACCGGTGTCCTGGAGCAGGTGCAGCAGCGTCCAGCCGCCGCCGTAGCCGACCGGCAGCGCGAGCAGCACACCCGCGAGCCCCACCAGGGCCGTCTCGCCGACGACCAGCCGGACGGTCTGCGCGGGCGTGGCGCCCAGCGAGCGCAGCAGCGCCAGCTCGCCCGCCCGCTGCCGGGCCGCGACCGCCAGCGTCGTGGCCACGGCGGAGGCGACGACGAGCACGCCCCAGCCGCCGACGACCGAGGCCATGATCGTGAGCGTGTCCCGGTCCGTGCCCGTGACGTGCGGGCCGCCCGCGGTGTCCAGCAGCGCGGCGAAGGACATCAGGATCGCCGCGCCCAGGAAGACCGCGAGGAAGGCGGCGAGGAAGCTGCCGCGCCGGTGCCGTACGGAGGCGCGGGCGAGTCCGCGGGCCATCACGCGACCTCCGTCCGGGGAGCGGCGGGGGTGCGGGTGCCCGCGGACGCGGCGGAGGCGCCCGCACCGACGTCCAGGGCGGCCATCCGGCGCGCGGTCTGCGCCGCGTCCGGGGAGCGCAGCTCGTCGACCAGCCGGCCGTCGGCGAGGAAGAGGACGGTGTCGGCGTAGGCCGCCGCCACCGGGTCGTGCGTGACCATGACGACCGTCTGCCCGAACGCGTCCGCGCTCTCCCGCAGCAGCGCCAGCACCTGCCGGCTGCTCACCGTGTCCAGCGCGCCGGTCGGCTCGTCCGCGAACAGCACCGCGGGCCGCGTCGCCAGCGCGCGGGCGACCGCCACCCGCTGCTGCTGCCCGCCCGACAGCTCCGCCGGCCGCCGCTCCGCGAGGTCCGCGATGCCCAGCCGCTCCAGCACCGCCGCCGCCTCCGCGCCCACCCGGCGCCCGCGCCGCCCGGCGAGCGACTGCGGCAGCAGCACGTTCTGCCGCACGGTGAGGTACGGCACGAGGTTGTAGTGCTGGAAGACGAAGCCGATGCGCGACCGGCGGAAGCGTGTCAGCTCCGACTCCCCGCCGCCCGGCAGCTCCACCCCGCCGACCAGCACCCGCCCCGAGGTCGGCCGGTCCAGGCCCGCCGCGCACTGCAGCAGCGTGCTCTTGCCCGACCCCGACGGCCCCATGACCGACGTGAACGTCCCCGCCGCGAGCCCCAGCGACACCCCGTCCAGCGCGGTCACCGGCTCCCCGTCGCCCCCGTACACCTTGACCACGTCCACCATCCGCAGCGCCTCCCCGGCGCCACCGCGTGTCCCGTCCACTGCCCCGTCCTCCCGCCGTCCGTGCCGGTGTTTTCCGACACCGACGACGCTACGGACCCCCGGATCCCCCAGACATGCAGCCAGTATCCGGATCCCGGACTACAGAAAACCCCACCCCGCGGGTGTCCTTTCCCGTGGGGAGGGGCTGCTGCGCCAGGTCAGGGAGGGGCCGGGTCAGGACTGGTAGTCGGCGGTCTTCATGGAGGACACCGCGTCGGCGACCGTGGTGCGGTAGAGGCCGAGCTTGGGGTGCAGGACGGGGGTGGAGGCGGGGAGCGGGAAGTTGAGGGTGGCCGCGTTGGGCATGTGGTCGCCGTCGGCGAGGACGTTCAGCTCGTCGATGCCGGGGACGGTGCCGGTGGTCGCGCCGCTCGGGTCGAGGTCGATCACGGCGTAGGCGGTGCCGCCCGCGTACACCGGGTAGGCCGGGGCGCCGCCGAGGCCGCTGGGGATCAGCGGGTGGACGGCCTTGTCACCGTTCGGGGCCTTCGCGTTGTCGAGGTAGACGAGCGGGTAGTAGCTCAGGCCGCACGAGCGCTTCCCGGTGTTGCGCACCTCGATGACCCGCTGGGAGGGGGCGCCGGAGCGGCCTGTCACATGCACCGAGAGCTGCTGCGGCGTGCAGGGGTGGGTGAAGGCGTAGCTGTCGCTGGTCGCGTCACCGCCGCCCTTCGAGCTGCTGCCCTGCGAGCCGGTGCCCTTCGCGCCGCTGCTGCTGCCGTTGCCGTTCCCGCCGCTGGTGCCGTTGCCGCTGCCGTTCCCGCCGCTGCTCTTGCCGTCGCCGGAGTGCGAGGCGGCCGGCGCGGGGGACGCGGGGTCGGTGGAGGGGGCCGCGGTGGACGCGCCCGGGGCGGTGGTGCTCGACGCCGTCGTGGACGGGGCCCCTGCCGTGTCGTCCGACTGGCACGCCGTGAGCGTGAGCACACCGAGTCCGAGGACGGCGGCGGACGCGAGCGCCCGGACGGAGGTGAGGGACGCGGCGGACAGGAAAGCGGGCTTCGTCGGCATGGTGGCCGCCCTTCGTGTGGATCACTGGGTGATTCGCTGACTGGCTTGCGTCATCACCGTCGGGCGTGGCCCGTCCCGTCCGCCACAATCTCGCGACAGTCCGGGACGCTGGGACATTCCAGCCCCTCTGAGCTGCGATGATGTACCCACCTGGAACGCCGTTCCGGGACGGGGAGGGACTGGGGCATGACCACGCACGTCGAGGAGTTCGCGGGGCGGCTGCGCGAGCTGAAGGAGCGCTCGGGGCGCAGTTACGGCCAGCTGGCCACTCGGCTGCACCTCAGCACCTCCACTCTGCACCGCTACTGCAACGGCGCGGCCGTACCGACCGACTACGCCCCCGTCGAACGCTTCGCCCGGCTTTGCGGCGCTACGTCCGAAGAACTGCTCACACTTCACCGCAGCTGGGTGCTCGCGGACGCAACACGCCGCGAAACCGACCGACCGGGGGAGCCGCGGCCCGCGCCCTTGACGGGGCCGGTCGCTGAGTCGGCTGCCGAACCGGTCGCGGGACCGGCCGCGGGACCGGCTGCCGAGCAGGTCGCGGACCGCGCGCAGGACCCGCGGCCCGCCGCCGAGCCCGCCGCCGAGCCCGCCGCCGAACCCGAGCCCGAGCCCGGACCCGACGTCACCGCCGAGCCCGGTGCCGCCGCGGGCCGGCCGCCGCGGCGGGCCCGCCGCACCGTGCTGGTCCTGGGGGCCGTCGCGGCGATCGCGGCCGTCGCCACGCTGCCGCTCGCGCTGCACGGGAGGGGCGACGGCGACCGCGGCAGCGGCCCGCCCTCGCCGCTCCCGGCGACGCACAGCCTCACCGCCGCCCCGCCGACGGCGCCGCCGTCCCCCGCCGTGACCTCGGCGTCCGCCACCCCCACGACGGCGTCCCCCACGGCGACCGCGCCCACCGCGCCCGCCACCCACGCCCCCGACACCGGCCCGGCGCCCTTCACGGTCAATGTGATGGCCGACAACTGGAACTCGCAGTGCGGGCAGTGGTTCCGGATGCCGCAGCAGCCCGGCAAGGTGCCCCCGCCGCCGTCGCTGGAGCAGACGGACGCGTGGGCGGCGGCGCTGGGCGGCGTCCCGGCGGGGCACCTGCGGCTGGAGCTGACCGCGCAGACCGGGGCGACGCAGCCGATCGTGCTGCACGCGCTCTACGTCCACGTCGTGAGCAGCAAGCCGGCGCGGAAGGGCACCGTCTACACCCCCGGCTCCGGCTGCGGCGGCGCCCTGGACCCGGCGTACTTCGCCGTCGACCTCGACGCGACGACCCCGCGCACCACGCCGGTCCGCGGCTTCGCCGACGACGGCCAGACGCGGACCCTCAGCACATTCCCGTACCGGATCTCCGCGACCGACCCCCAGGTCCTGGACGTGGACGCGGGCACCGCCGACCGCGACGTCAGCTGGTACCTGGAACTGTCCTGGAGCAGCGGCGACCGCTCCGGCAGGCTCACCGTCGACGACGGCGGCCACCCCTTCCGCACGGTCGGCCTCAAGGGCGATCCGGCCTACTTCTACAACGGCGAGGCGTGGGCCCCCACGACGGCGGACAGCTGACAGCCGGCCGCCGGACGGCCGGTGTTCAGCCGGAGTTTGGTATTCGCACAGTTTTTGCCTAGGTTCGGGGGTCAGGCGGTGGAGCGAGGTGTGGGGGAGCGCAGGCGTGAAGATCACGTTCTTGATTCATGACCTTTACGGGCTCGGCGGGACCAACCGGACGACGCTCAACCTCGCCGCCGCGTTCGCCGAGCGGCACACCGTGACGATCGTGTCCGTGCGTCGGCACCGCACGGAGCCGGAGTTCGAGATAGACCCGCGCCTGACGGTCGTGCCGCTGGTGGACGCGCGGTCGGGGTCCGACGACCGGGCCGACCCGCTGACGGCGCAGCCTTCGACGGCCTTCCCGCAGGCCGAGAAGCGGCTGCACCAGTACAGCCGGCTCATCGACCGCCGGGTCGAGGAGTATCTGCGCGACTGCGACGCCGACATTGTCATCGGCACCCGGCCCGGCCTCAACGTCTACCTCTCGCGCTTCGGCCCGCCCACGGCCCTGCGGATCGCGCAGGAGCACCTGACGTTCGAGAGCCACGGCCGAAAGCTGCGCGCGCAGTTCGCCCGCTTCTACCGGCGGCTGGACGCCCTGGTCACCATCACCGAGGCGGACGCCGCGGTCTACCGGGCGCGTATGAGCCTGCCCGGCCTGCGTGTGCTGGCGATCCCGAACTCCGTGCCCGACATCGGTGTCCCGCCCGCGGACGGCACCGCCAAGGTCATCGCCGCCGCCGGGCGGCTGGCCCGCGGCAAGCGGTACGACCTGCTCATCGACGCGTTCGGCGACGTCGCCGCCAAGTACCCGGACTGGACGCTGCGGATCTACGGCGTCGGCCCGGAGAAGGCGGCGATCCAGCAGATCATCGACGACCGCGGGCTGAGCGGCCGGGCGGTGCTGATGGGGGTCGTCTCGCCGATCGAGGGGGAGTTCGCGAAGGCGTCGATCGTGGCGTCCGCCTCGGAGGCGGAGTCCTTCGGCATGACGCTCGTCGAGGCGATGCGCTGCGGTCTGCCGGTCGTCTCGACCGACTGCCCGCTCGGCCCCGCCGAGATCATCACCGACGGGGTCGACGGCCGCCTGGTGCCCGTGGGCGACCGGGACGCGCTGGCCGCCGCGCTGCTGGAGCTCGTCGCCGACGAGTCCGCCCGGCGCCGGATGGGCCGGGCCGCGCTCGAATCCGCGCACCGCTACGACCCCGAGCGCATCGTCGCCGCGTACGAAGCCCTTTTCGCCGACCTCGACGCCTCGCGCCGCTCGCGCGCCTTCGCCCGGCAGACCGCCCGCGTCCGCCACTCGGTAACCCGTACCCCCGCCGCCGCCCTGCGCCGCGCGGCCCGGCGGCTGCGCCGCGGCTGACCCGCCACAGCGGGCCCTGACACCTGAGCGGGGCCCGCCGCTCTCAGGCGAATCCGGGGGTCGAGGAACATCCGTGCAGAGCTGCTGACGGCCGAGTGCGACGACCGGGCCCGCCGGCGACTCGGGCACCGGCAAGTCGCACCTGTTGATCGCAGCTTCCGAGGTTCTCCCGACGAGCAGGACTCCCCAACGACTTGCCGACGACGAACACTGATCCTCCGGGAACAGCGGCTGCCGCCTCTTCGAGCACCGGGGTCGCCCGCCGCACGATCGTCTGTAACTGCTGGCCGCCCTAGGCGCGGTCCGCCCCATAGGCGCGCAGGAAGACCTCCACGGCCGCGTCTGCGATCGCATCCGGGTCGGCGTCGGGCCGGTACTCCAGTGGGCCGGTGAGCAGGGCGAGGAGGTGCTCGGCGGCAAGCTCCGGGTCGCACGGGCGCAGGCGGCCGACGAGCGCCAGGCGGGCCAGTCGGTCAGCGAGCGCGGACCGTATCCTCAGGGCCGTGCGCTCGCGCACGCTCGCCGCCAGGCCGGGGAACTGCCCCGACTCGGCACTTGCCAACCGCCACACCGCGCGCGCGTCTTCGTCACGGCAGGCCCGCAACAGGTCGCGGGTCGCGACCCCGAGCGCGGCGCGCGGGTCACCGTCCGCCGCAACCTCCCGCAGCTGCTCGACGATGGCGACGCCCCGCGCGCCCACCCGGTCGGCGGCGGACTCCACGGCCTCGCGGTAGAGGCTCTCCTTGTCGTGCAGGTGGTTGTAGACGGTCGGCTTCGCGACGCGTGCCTCCTGCGCGACCTCCTGCACGCACGTCTGCGCGTAGCCGCGCCGCGCAAACAGCGCGAACGCGCTGTCCAGGATCGCCTGCCGCCGATCGTCACGCCCACGAGGCCTGCCGACGCTGCCGGTTGACACTTCTGAACCCATGGGTTCAGTCTAATGCTGAACCAGCTGGATCGGATTTCTGAACCGACCAGTTCAGTCAACCTGAAAGGGGTGGGGCGGACGTGATCGTCCACATGCTGCGTTTCTCGTTCAAGGAGACCGCGACAGAGGAGGAGCGCGAGCACGTGCTCGCGGTGATGCGGCGCACGGCCTCGGTGGAGTCGGTGTCGTTCTCGACGGTGGGCCAGAACCTCGACGACACCGACGGCTTCACCCACGCCTACTGCGTGGGAATCGCGGACCTGCCGGCGCTGCGGCGCTATATGCACGACCCGGTCCACCTGGCCGGCGACCCGGAGATCATGCCGCACCTCGCCAGGCTCGCCATCGGCCCGGACCTGTCCGACGACATGACGCCCACGCTGGCACGGGAGATCCTCGCCCTGCACGACGAGAAGGTCGCGCTCTACCCGGGGTGGGCCGCCGAATTCGGCCCACTGCTGGCGGCCTAGCTGACGCTGTGGCCGAGAAGGTGCGGCCAGAGCACCAGTGAGTCCTGAGCCGTGCCGTCCAGCCCATCCGCCACAGGGTCTTCTCGCGCAGGTGGACGTCGCGGCGGGCTGCCCCACAGCAGCTCCAGCGTCTCGCCGATCTCGTCGTCCGCGACGGCGCCGAGCGGGCGGCCCTCGCCGATCCGCTCGGCGGTCTTCCCGACGGCGATGCCGTAGTTCCGGACGGTGTTCGGGTGGGTGAGCGAGCCGAGGAAGGCGTCGACGGCCGTCCGGACGGTCAGCGCGAAGACTTCACCACCGCGCTGGGGCCGACGGACCGTCAGCCGCTCACCAGCGGCGATCCGGGCTCAGCGCACGATCCGGGATGGATGTTCCGCAAGCCCGAATCCCCGCTCCAGCGCGTCCAGCGCCGCCCCCGCCGCCGCCCGGACGTCCGCCCCGACGCGCTCCGGCGGGTGGTCCGCGACCAGGCCGGACTGGGCGACGTCCTGCCGCAGCGCCAGCGTGCCCGCCGCCAGCGCACCCCACGCGCGCGAGCCCACCGCCTCGGCGAGCGGGTGCGACCACCCCTGGGTGAGGGCGGCCCGGCGTACGGTCAGGGCGGGGGAGTCGCGCTCGCAGCGCGCCCACACCCGCATCGCCTCCCAGGTCGCCGCGTCGACCGTGTCCCAGCGGCAGGGCCCGGCGAGGAGCGGGCCGTCGAGGACGAGCGGGCGCAGTGCCGCGGTGGCGGCGGCGGGCGTGAGGCCGCGGACCGTCGTGACGAGGTGGTCGAGGACGGCGGGCTCGGTGTCGAAGAACAGCTCGTCCTTCGCGCCGAAGTAGTTCGTCACGGTCTTGACGGACACCCCGGCGGCCGCCGCGACCTGCGCGAGCGTGACGTTCTCGAAGCCCTGCCGCTCGAACAGCCGGGTCGCCTGGTCCGAGATCCGCTGCCGGGTCTCCGCCTGCTTGCGCTCCCTCAAACCTGCCATGGTAGAAATATTATCATGATGGAAACTTTCGAGACCGCGCTGGTCTCAGGCTCCTTCCATGCCGCCTCCGCGGACCGTACGGTCGACTACCGCGTCCTGCTCCCCGCCGACCGCGCCCCCGGCGAGCGGCTGCCGCTCGTGCTCCACCTGCACGGGGCGAGGTCCTCGGCGGCGTCCCTGGAGCTGCTGCGGCCGCTCTACGACGCGGCGGTCGGCCGCGGCGACCTCCCGCGCGCGGTCGTCGCGTGCGTGAGCACCCCGACGCAGGGCGGCTTCTACATCGACGGGCCCGGCGGGCGCTGGGAGTCGGTCGTCGCCGCGGACTTCCCCGCCCATCTCGCCGCGCACCTCGGGCCGCTGGGCCCGACCGCGCTCCTCGGCTCGTCCATGGGCGGCTACGGCGTGCTCAAGCTCGCCTTCGCCGAACCCGAGCGCTGGGCGGCCGTCGCCGCGCTCTCGCCCGTCGTCTTCCCCGGCGAGACGCCGGACGGCGTCCCGGCCCGCGCCCTGCCCTCGCTGCTCGGTGAGCTGCACGCGGCGATGTCGCTGGGCAGCGGCGACCCCGCCGTCTACACGGCCAACAGCGTCCACGGGCGGGCCCGCGCGCACGCCGACCGCATCCGCGCCGCCCGGCTCCCCGTCCTCGTCGACTGCGGCGGGGCGGACGAGTTCGGCCTGCACGAAGGGGCGGAGTACCTGCACGGGGTGCTCGACACGCTCGGCGTCGCGCACACCTACCGGCTGGTGCCCGGCGCCGGGCACGTCGGCCCCGAGGCGGACGCGCGCACGGCGGACGCGATCGCCTTCGTGGGGCGGGCGCTGCGCTGAGAGCCGCCGGACCGGCGGGCGGTACGGGGGCGGTACGGGGCCGGGTCAGCCGGCCAGGTAGCCCTGGACGGCGCGTCCGATACGGCCGACGACGTCCTCCAGCGGCGCGTCGCACAGCGGCGGGATGCGGTAGACGTACCGCACGAGGGCGGCGCCGATGAGCTGCGAACCGGCGAGTTCCGCGCGCAGTTCGGCGTCGTCGCCCTCCAGCATCGCGCCGACGCGCGCGATGACCTCGCCCCGTACGAAGTCGCGGAGCACCGTGGCGGCGGCCTCGTTGGAGGCGGCCGAGACGAGCATCGCCTGGAAGGGGTGGCGGCGCTCCGGGTCCTCCCAGATGCCGAAGAAGTACGCGGCGAGCGCGTGCCCGAGGCCGTCCGCGCCGCTGCCCCGGCCGCCCGCGGCCAGGACGCGTCCCACACCCTCGTGCGGCTGCACCGCACCGTCGAGCACCGCCTTGAACAGGCCGTCCTTGCCGCCGAAATACTGCACGATCAGCGACGGGTCGACGTCCGCGGCCCGTGCGACCGCCCGCACGCTCGTCGCCTCGTAGCCGTGCGCGAACTGCTCGCGCGCCGCCCGCAGGATGTCCCCGCGGGTGTCGGCGTCGCCCCCGCGCCGACCCCCCTTGCGCCGGGCGGGCGGCTGGGGGGCGGAGGTGGGCACGGCGAGAAGTATAGGCGGGGCCGGTGAGGGCCCGGCGGCTCGCGGAGCGGCGGGGGCCGGTGACGGCCCGGGAGTCCGCGGAGCCGCGGGGGCCGGTGACGGCGGCTCGGGGGTCATGCCGCCGGGAGGGTCGAGACGTCTCCGCCGCGGACCCGCGGCAGCGCCGCCACCAGCAGGAAGGAGAGGGCGAAGACGCCCACCTGCCAGCCCAGCGCCTGCTGGAGCGTGCGGCTGAAGTCGTGCCGCCGGGCCTGCGGCAGGGCCTCGGCGAGGACGGCCCGCCGGACCGCCGCCCGTACGTCCGCGGGGGCGGCCGCGGCACGGGCGTCCATGCGGGCGCAGCTCGCGGGGGTGGCAGCGGGGTCGGTGGCGTGGGCGCGGTCGGTGAAGCAGGCGGTGAAGCCGGTGAGCACGTCGCGCTGCTGGTCCGCGGTGAGGTGGGCCGCGGTGAGCCGCTGGCGCAGCTCCGGGGTGACGGCGTCGACCGAGCGCTGCGCGTTCCCGCCGAGCAGGCCGAAGAAGACGACACCCGCCACCGCGATGCCGAGCGCCGCGCCGACCTGCTGCGCGGTGGCCAGCACGCCCGAGGCGGACCCGGCGTCGCGCTGCGGCAGCCCCGCGGTGATGACGCCGGTGACGGGGGCGAGGAAGAGCCCGGCGCCGACGCCGGCGACGGCGAGCGAGGGCAGCAGCTGGTAGCCGTGCAGGCCGGTGCCCGCGGCGTGCAGGGTGAGCAGCACGCCGGTCATGCCGGCGACGAGCAGCGCGGTGCCGAGCGAGAGCGTCCGGGTGCCCAGGCGGCGGACGGCCGCGCTGGAGCGGGCCGAGGCGAGCGCGACGAAGACGGCGAAGCCGAGCGTGACCGTGCCCGCGCCGACCGCGCTGTAGCCGAAGCCCGCCTGGAGGGTGAGGATGAAGAGGAAGAAGAAGCTCGGGATCCCGGCGAAGAAGACCAGGTTGACGGCCAGGCCGACGCTGAAGGAGCGGCGGCCGAAGAGTCCGGGCCGGATCAGCGGGTCGGCGTCCACGTGCCGTCCGAGCCGCCGCTGCTGCGCGGCGAAGGCGCCGAGCACGGGCACGCTGAGCGCGAGCAGCACCCACGCCCACACCGGCCAGCCCTGGTCGCGGCCCACCACGAGCGGCAGCACCAGCAGGAAGAGCCCGCCGGTGACGAGCAGCGCGCCCGCGAGGTCGAGGCGGCGGCCGCGGTCGCCGTACGTCTCGGGGAGGATGCGCAGCGCGCCGACGAGGGCGAGGGCGCCGATGGGCAGGTTGAGGTAGAAGATCGCGCGCCAGCCCGTACCGAGGACGTCGGCCGCAATGAGGGCGCCGCCGAGGACGGGCCCGGAGATGGTCGCCAGGCCGATCGAGGCGCCGTACGCGCCGAGCGCCTTCGGGCGGCTGCGCTCGTCGTACAGGCTCTGGATGATGGCCAGGACCTGCGGGAACATCAGGCCCGAGCACATGCCCTGCACGAGCCGCGCGACGACGAGGGTCGTGGCGTCCGGCGCCGCGCCGCACAGCGCGGAGGTGAGGACGAAGCCGAGCATCCCGATGAGGAAGAGGCGGCGCCTGCCGTGGCTGTCGCCGAGGCGGCCGCCGGTGACGAGGGTGCAGGCGAAGGTGAGGCTGTAGCCGGCCAGGACGAGCTGCACGGTGCCGAAGCCGGCGCCGAGGTCGTCCTGGATCGACGGGATCGCGACGGTGACGATCGTCGTGTCGAGCAGCTGCATGAAGACGGCCGAGAGGACCACCACCAGCGCGAGCGCGCGGTGGCCGCGCCTGGCGGCGAGCCGGGCGCCGGCGGCGGTGACTCCGTCTCCGGCGGCGGGAGTTGCGGCGGACATGGATAACTCCTCGCGTGTTGAGTTCTTTGTGCCGCGCAGAACTCTACGCTTGTTGAGTTTCTTGTCAACGGCTCGGACGCGACCGGTGCCGCAGGGGGGCGGACGGGGCGCGGGCGGCGGCCCGGACGTACGCAACGGGTGCGGTTGTGGGGGAAGTTGGGCGCGAATGATCAACCGGCCTACAACTTTCGGCCGTCCGTGACCGTCTTACCGGGTGTCGGCGGACTGTCCCGCCCGGCCGCGCCACGGGCGAACGCCCATGACATGGGGGATGGTCACGGATGTACGGCGACACGACGGAGGGCGGCGGCCCCTGGCCGGACGGCGGTACGGGCGCGGGTCCCGGACACGGTTACGGGCCCGGTTACGGCCCCGGTCCCGGCCCCGGCGCGGACACCGGCTACTCAGGCCGTCCCGGGCACCCCGGCCGTCCCGACCCCTCCGGCTACCCCGGCTATTCCGGTCACCCCGGCGTCCCCGGCCCGCGCCATCCCGAGCCCGAGCCCGAGCCCGAGCCGGAGCCGGAGGCGGAGTCCGGGGGCGACGGCCCCGACCACGGCCACGGCTCCCATGACGGCGACGGGCCGCAGCCCGGCGTCACCCCGCAGCCCGGCGGCGGCCACCGCCGGGGCGGCGCCCGTGGCCGGAAGAAGCCGGTCAGCCGCCGCCGCAAGGTCCTCAAGTGGACCGCCATCGGCACCTGCGTCGTCGTCCTCGGCACCGCGGGCGCCGCGTTCGGCTACTACGAGTACCTCGCCGGCAAGATCCAGAAGGGCGAGCGCGTCAGCGGCAAGAGCACCGTCCACAAGGCGAAGGCCAACGCCGACGGCACGAGCGCGATGAACATCCTCATCATCGGCTCCGACAACCGCGACGACCCCGAGGACGCCAAGCTCGGCGGCGCGAAGGACGCCAAGGGCGAGCGCGCGGACGTCATCATGATCGCCCACCTGTCCGCGGACCGCAGCAACATGTCGGTCGTGAGCATCCCGCGCGACACCCGGGTGCAGATACCGGAGTGCACCGATCCCAAGACGCACCACGTGTACGCGCCGACGGAGGACATCATCAACGCCTCCCTCACCCGCGGCGGCGCGGGCTGCACGCTCGCGACCGTGCAGAACCTCACCAAGGTCTACATCGACCACTGGATGATGATCCGCTTCCACGGCGTGGTGGACATGGCACGGGTCGTCGGCGGCGTGGACGTCTGCGTGGAGAAGCCCGTCTACGACCACCCGACGCCTCAGGCCCCCGGCACGTCCCACCTGCTGCTGAAGAAGGCCGGCAAGCAGACCATCACCGACCCGGAGATGGCGCTCGCCTGGCTGCGCGCCCGGCACCCCTTCATGGACGACGCGGGCCGCGCCAAGGCCCAGCACATGTACATGAGTTCGCTCATCCGCAAGCTGCGCGGCGAGAACCTCTTCAGCAACCCGTCCAAGCTCAACGACATCGCCACGACGGCGATGTCGGCCTTCGTCGTCTCCGAGGAGATCGGCACCCCGAAGAAGCTGTACGACCTGGGGATGCAGCTCAAGACCGTGCCGCCGGACCGCATCACCATGGCGACGATGCCGCACGACGCCGACCCCGAGGCCCCCAAGGCCCACTACATCCCGTCCAAGGACGCCGAGACCGTCTGGGCGATGCTGCGCAACGACACCGCGATGGACGCCAACGGCAAGCCCAAGTCCACCGTCTCGCCGACGACTTCGCCCAAGCCCTCGGGCCCGCCCGCGGCCGCCCCGGCGACCGTCGCCGTCACCGTCGTCAACGGCACGGCGGGCAACGCGACCGGTCAGGCCGTCCCGGGCCGCGCGGGCGACATCGCCGACGCGCTCAAGGCGGCGGGTTACACGCAGGCGGACTACGACAAGCAGGCCGCACCCAGCCCCGCCACGACCGTCACCTACCCGACGAGCGGCGGCGCGCAGGCGAAGGCCGACGCGACGGCGGTCGCGGGCGCCCTCAAGATCCCGGTGAGCGGAGTGAGGGCGAGCGCCGACGCCGAGCACATCACCCTCACGGTCGGCGCGGACTGGCGCACCGGCACCGATTACGCGAAGACCGCCCCCAAGGCGGGCGGCATCCCGAAGTCCGCCCAGGTGGTCAACGGCGCCGAGGAAGGCTGCATGCCGGTCTACTGGCCGTACGTCTACCACGGCAAGTAGGCCCCGCGGGCCCGGCGTTCACCGCGCGCGGGCCGCGTCGCCGACTACGGGGCGGAACGACCCCCTCGGCTTCGGCCTCGACCGCGTCCTCGACGGCGTCCAGGCCCTCGTCGACCGGGCCCAGGACGTGTCCTGGGCCCGGTCCGCCGTGCGCGCCGGAGCGCGCGCCGGTCGCGCCTGTGACGGGTGTGCCTCCGCAGACTTGTTCATGGCTGAATCATCTGGGGCCGGATCCGGTCTGATGGGCGTATGGTCATTTGTCCGGTCGGCTGCGCGGGGGCGCACCGGCCGTACCAGCGGCGGAGCGCCGGGGGAGGCCGCACACGCCCGTCCGCGGAGGGGGACTCATGACAGGGGGGCGACGGGAGATGGACGACGGAAGACGGGACGAAGAAGGCCGGCTCGCCGAGGTCCTCGACGAGCTGGCCGGCCGAACCGGGCTCCCCGTGGGGGAGGCGGACGTCGGCGGTGCCGACGACCACTGGCCGCTGTACGAGGCGGCCCTCGCCGACCCGGCCAACCACGCGCTGCTCTTCGAGGCGGTCTGGTTCGAGCCGGACCAGAACGTCGCGCTGAGCGTCGTCCTGCGTGTGCTCGGCGGGCTCCCCGAGGATGAGCAGGCACGATGGGTCGCCCAGCTCCGCTGGGAGTACGCCCGCGAATACGCTCGCCGCTCCGCACACGGGGCCCTCCGCTGACCCCCACGCGGGGTGCGCATGCCGCGCCGGGCAACCACCAGGGGCGCGGGGAACTGCGCGAGCAACCCACCACCGGCCGGTGGTCCGGATCGGACCGAAGAGACCCTTTGGGTCGGTATCCGACCCGCGCCCCGATGGGGGCTGGGGGCACCTCCCAGGCGAAGCTCTGGGGGAGCGCAGTTCCCCGCGCCCCTGAAAACGCTCGCCCGGCGCGGCACGCGCGACCTCCCCCGCGCGGCAGCGCAAAACGTGCCCGGCGCGGCTCGCGCGGGTGGGAAACGGGTGGCGCGAGGGGGGCTACCAGCGCGCCAAGGGCGCGGATAGTGCGCGGCAAGGCGGCAGACCAAAGGTGGGCGTAGTCCGTAAAGTTATGCACTCACCTGGGAGAGGAGCTGGCCCGGATGACGTACTCCGGGGGCGAACCGCGGCCCGGCGGAACGGCGGGGGCGGGGGGCCCGGCGCGCGGGTTGGAGGTGTGCGTCGTGGGGGCCGGCCCGCGCGGCCTCTCACTGCTCGAACGGCTCGTGGCCCGTGAGCGGCGGCACCCGCGGTGGCAGCGGCTCACGCTGCACGTCGTGGATCCGGATCCGCCGGGCGCGGGCCGGGTGTGGCGGCTGGACCAGTCGCGGCATCTGCTCATGAACACCGTCGCGAGCCAGGTCACCGTCTTCACGGACGCGAGCGTCAGTATCGAGGGGCCGTTGGAGCGGGGCCCGAGCCTGTACGAGTGGGCGAAGGCGCTCGCCGACATCGCGGACGCGTCGGGTGCGACGGGACCGGACGACGCGGCGCTGTGCGAGGCCCGTGCGCTCGGGCCGGACACGTATCCGACGCGCGCGCTCTACGGGCAGTACCTGACGTGGGCGTTCCGGCACGTCGCGGCGGACGCCCCCGCGCACGTCCGGGTGCGGGTGCACGCGTCGCGGGCGGTCGCGCTGGACGACGGGGACGGCGCCCTCGGCCCGCACGGGCCGCAGACCGTCACGCTGGAGGACGGCACCCGGCTGACCGGCCTCGGCGCGGTGCTGCTGGCGCAGGGCCATGTGCCGGTCCATCCGACGAGCACGGAGCGGGAGTTGGCGGCGTTCGCCGACCGGCACCGGCTCACGTACGTCCCGCCAGCGAATCCGGCGGACACCGACGTGTCGGCGGTCGCGCCCGGCGAGACGGTGCTGCTGCGCGGCCTGGGGCTGGGCTTCTTCGACTACATGGCGCTCTTCACGCACGCCCGCGGCGGGGTGTTCGAGCGCAGCGGCGGCAAGCTGGTGTACCGGGCGTCGGGCAAGGAGCCGCACATGGTGGCGGGTTCGCGCCGCGGTGTGCCGTACCAGGCGCGCGGCGACAACCAGAAGGGCGCGCACGGGCGTTACACCCCGCGGCTGCTGACCGCCGAGTACGTCGCGGCGCTGCGGACCCCGGCCACCGCGCGGGAGCCGGTGCGCTTCGGCACCGGGCTGTGGGCGCTGATCGCGATGGAGGTGCAGTGCGTCTACTACGAGACGCTGCTCGCGCACCGTGAGACCCCGGCGGTGGCGGCGGACTTCGCGGCCCGCTACCTGAACGCCGCGCCCGGCGAGGACCAGCGGCGGCTGCTGGACGAGGCGGGGATCGCCCCGGCGGACCGCTGGGACTGGGAGCGGCTCGAACGCCCCTACGGCGCACCGCAGTTGCGGGACGCGGCCGCCTTCCGGGCGTGGCTGCGCGGCTATCTGGACGACGATGTGCGCAAGGCCCACGAGGGCAATGTGGACGGGCCGTTCAAGGCGGCCCTGGACATCCTGCGCGACCTGCGCAACGAGGTGCGGCTCGCGGTCGATCACGGCGGGCTCGACGCGGCCTCGCACCGCGACGAGCTGGACGGCTGGTACACCCCGCTCAACGCCTACCTGTCGATCGGGCCGCCCGCCTCCCGGATCGAGGAGATGGCCGCGCTCATCGACGCCGGGATCCTGGACGTCACCGGTCCCGGCCTGCGGGTCGGCATCGCGGCGGACCCGGCGGACGGCGGCCCGTGCTTCGTGGCGACCTCCACGGAGATCCCCGACGTGCGGGTGCGGGCCACCGCGCTGATCGAGGCCCGGCTGCCGGACATCGACCTGCGCCGTACCGCCGACCCGCTGATGACGCACCTGCTGCGGACCGGCCAGTGCCGCACCTACCGCGTCCCCGGCACGGACGGCACGGACTACGAGACCGGCGGCCTCGCCGTCTCCCGCCGCCCGTGCCGCCTGCTCGACGCGCACGGCGCCGCGCACCCGCGGCGCTTCGCGTACGGGGTGCCGACGGAATCGGTGCACTGGGTGACGGCGGCGGGCATCCGCCCGGGGGTCGGCTCGGTGACGCTGGAGGAGTCCGACGACATCGCCGCGGCCGTCCTGGCGCTGCCCGAACCCGGACTCCCGCAGGGCCGGTTGCCGGAGCCGGCCGACAGGCGCGACCGTACGGTGAAGACCGCCGGGACACCGGGATGACGGGACGAGGAGAGCGCGCATGAGCTACGGGGAGCACCAACCCGCCTGGGTCGACCTGGGGTTGCTCTCGCCGGTACGGGCCGGTACCCCCGCCGAGGCCGCGGTCGGCGACGCCGCCTGGCTCCAGGCGATGCTGGACGCCGAAGCGGCGCTGGTACGGGCGCAGGTGCGCTGCGGTACCGTGCCCGCGGCCGCCGCCGAGGCGATCACGGCGGCGGCGCGGGCCGAGCACCTGGACGCCCGCCATCTCGCGCTCGCCGCACGGGAGACGGCCAACCCGGTCGTCGGACTGGTCGCCGCGCTCACCGCCGTGGTGGCACAAAGGGCGCCGGACGCGGCGGAGTTCGTGCACCGCGGCTCCACCAGCCAGGACATCCTGGACACCGGTGCGATGCTGGTCGCCGCGCGGGCGCTGCGGCTGATCCGCGCCGACCTGCACACGGTCGCCGACACCCTCGCGGTGCTCGCCGCCGAGCACCGCGACACGGTGATGGCCGGCCGCACCCTCGCCCTGCACGCCGTGCCCACCACCTTCGGGCTGAAGGCCGCGGGCTGGCGGCAGTTGGTGCTGGAGGCGGCCGAGCGGATCGGCGCGGTCGCCGACCGCGGGCTGCCGGTGTCGCTGGGCGGCGCCGCGGGCACCCTCGCGGGCTACCACCAGTACGCGGGGGAGGGCGCCGAACCGGCCGCCGTGCTCGACCTGGTGGCCGCCTTCGCCGCCGAGACGGGCCTGGCCGTGCCCGCCCTGCCCTGGCACGCGCTGCGCACCCCGCTCGCCGACCTCGGCGCCGCGCTCGCGCACACCACGGGCGCGCTCGGCAAGATCGCCGCGGACGTGCTGGTGCTGGCCCGCACGGAAATCGCCGAGGCCGCCGAGCCGGGCGGCGTGGGCCGCGGCGCGTCCTCCGCGATGCCGCACAAGCGCAACCCGGTGCTGGCCACGCTCATCCGCTCGGCGGCGATCCAAGTGCCCGCGCTCGCAGGCGTGCTGGCGTCCTGCCTGGTCACGGAGGACGAGCGGTCGGCGGGCGTCTGGCACGCCGAATGGCAGCCGCTGCGCGAGTGCCTGCGGCTGACGGGCGGGGCCGCGTACACCGCGGTCGAGCTGGTGCGCGGCCTCACCGTCCACCCGGAGCGGATGCGCGCCAACCTCGCCGCGACCGGCGGGCAGATCGCCTCCGAGCGCGTCTCGGCGGTGCTGGCCCCGGCCCTCGGCAAGGCCGCGGCGAAGGAACTGCTGGGCGCGGCCTCGCTGCGCGCCGCCGCCGAGGGCCGTCCGCTCGTCGACGTTCTGGCCGAAGAGCCCCGGCTCCAGGGCCTGCTGGACGCGACGCAACTGGCCTCCCTGCTGGACCCGGCGAACTACACGGGCGCGGCAGGCCCGTTGGTGGACCAGGCCCTCAAGAGCTGACCCCTGCCGGGGACCGGTGGCGGGACCTGGCGCGGGACCTGCGGCCCGTGGCCCGCCACATGTGCGGAGCCGCGGGCCGCGCCGGTATCCCGTACGCGGTGGCGGTGTGCGGGCCTCAGCCGCCGTAGCCCTGCCCGTAGATCGGCGGCTTGGTGCTCGGCGGGCAACTGGTGGACGGGGACGGGCTCGGCTTACGGGTGGGCGGAGCGGTGGTGGGGGGTGTGGTCGGGGGTGTGGTGGGGGGAGTCGTGGGCGGTGTGGTCGGGGGTGTGGTGGGGGGAGTCGTGGGCGGTGTGGTCGGGGGTGTGGTGGGGGGAGTCGTCGGGGGTGTGGTCGGGGGTGTCGTGGGCGGTGTGGTCGGGGGTGTGGTGGGGGGAGTCGTAGGGGGTGTGGTCGGCAGGGTCGTGGGCCCGGTGGTGGGCGGGGTGGTCGGTGGGGTCGTCGGCGGGACGGCGCCGCAGTCGATCGAGGCGTCGAAGGGGAAGTTGTGGATCTCGCCCGCGTTGACCCAGGTGCCATCGGCGAGCTGCGGGCCCGCGGTCAGTCGGCGTACGACGATGTCGCCCTCGATGTTGGAGGCGTCGGTGTCGGTGAGGTGGGCGCGGGGGGCGAAGATCGTGCCTTCGAGGCTGTCCCCGGTGGCGAGATCGATGTCCGTGGCGTCGGGGAAGTCCCAGAGCATGTACGGAGCCTGGTCCCCGTCGACGCCCGCGAGCGTCGGTACGTCCCACGTGTACTGTCCGCCGGTGGCCGTGGTGTCCACGACGACCAGGAAGGGCGTGTCGGCGGTCGGCTGGTCGCGGAAGGTCAGGGTGCCGATGCGGTTGAGGTCGTCACCGGTGACGTGCAGGACGTTGGTCCGCCCGGGGACGAGGCGGACGTACGCGTTCGTCCCGGCCGGGAAGCCGGACTGCGGGTCGAGCGGGTCGCCGTTCGAGTCCTCCAGCACCACGTTGGCGTCGCACGTCGCCATCGCGTCGGCGCGGGCGCGGTAATCGGCGAAGAGCGTCGTGAAGTCGATGAGGCCGGGCTTCGGGGCCACGGAGGCGGGCGGCTGGTCGGTGGTGAGCTGGATGCGGGGGGTGGCCCCGTAGCCCGCGCCTTCCGGGACGACCTGGGTGCTGACGCTCGCGCCGTTCGCGTCCCGGTCGAGGACGTCCACGCCGGTGGGGTCGCCGATCTTGACGTAGCCGTTGTTCAGTACCTGGAGCACCCCCGCCGGGTCGCTCGCTCCGGGCAGCACACGGCCACCGACCAGCAGCGCGGTGGGCTGCGCGTCGCCGTCGTCGACGAAGGTGCCGGTGGTGTGCAGCGCGACGTTGTAGCCGGGGCCGAAGGACAGGTCGCCGCCGAGGGCGACCGTCCCCTCGGTCTCGGTGGTGCCGAGCAGGGCGTCGTGCTCGACGACGGTCCCGAAGCCCTGGTTGCCGACGACGGGGTTCCCGACGGCGCGGGTGGCGGCGACCGCGGCGGGAACGGAGGGCATGGCGACGAGCCCGGCGACGGCGAGACCGCACGTGCACACGGTGAGACCGGCGGTGACGAAGAGTGGTTTGCGCATGCCCGCGACCGTAGGCAGCGGGCATCGCGAACCCTCCGGACCGGCCGGGGGCACGCCACCCGTACATCCGATCGGCGCACCCCGCTGTGGGCCGTGCGAGTAGTACCGGCACCGGCACCGGCCCCGGACCAGCCCGGGGGAGTCCGCGGCGGACGGGACGGGGAGTCAGCGTCCCTCGGGATGGGGGAGGAGGTGGGCGGCGTGCCGGAAGTCGCGGGGGGTGACGCCGTAGGCGGCGCGGAAACTGCGGCTGAAGGTCGCGTGGTCCTTGAAGCCCCAGCGCGCGGCGATCGCGTGGACGGGCACGGACTCCCGTGCGGTGTCGGCGAGTTCGCGGCGGGCGCCTTCGAGCCGCTGCTCGCGGATGTACGCGGCCACCGTCGTGCCCTGCGCCTGGAAGAGCCGGTGCAGATGGCTGCGGGAGATGTGCCGGGCGGCGGCGACGCTGCTCGGCGTGAGGTCGCCGTCGGCGAGGTGGCCGCGGATGAAGGCCATCAGCTCCAGCGTGAGGGCGCGGGTGCGGGTCTCCGGCGGGAGGCCGTCCTCGGCGTCGAGGACGTGCGCGAACTGCGCGCTCACCAGGTCGGCGAGGACCCGCCCCAGGCGCGGGGCGTCGGCCTGCCGGTACTCGCTCGTGTGCGAGGTCACCTGGGTGAGGAACTGCGCGACCAGGGCGCCGATGCCCGTCCGCCCCGGGAGGTCGCGCCCGACGACGTCACGCACCCGGTCCCACGGCAGGCTCAGCGCGCAGCGGGGCACCTCGACCCCGATCATCTCGATCCACGGTCCGGCGCCGGCGACGCTCATCGGCACCGACGAGACGTTCATGTGGAAGTCCCCGGCCCGGAGGTCCCGTTGCGGCCGGTCCGGCCACCGGGTCGACGCCTCGCCCTGCACGACCAGCGACAGGTTGACCGTCTCCGGGTCGGACTGGCGGATGCGGCGCGGGGTGCGGTGGAAGGTCAGCTGCGGGAAGTTCGCGGGCCACAGCGTCATCCCGCCGAGGTCCATCAGCCGCAGCGTCCCGCGGAAGTCGGCGGCGTAGTCGCTCGTGAGGTCCATCGGCGCGTGGGTGCTGCTCATCAGGTCGTGCCAGACGTCGAAGCGGTCGGCGACCGCCACGTCCTCGCTGCGGTAGACCATCTCGTCCAGCATTCAGGATCACCCCCGACGCTCCTGCCCCAACCGGCCTCCCCGACGCTGGCGTAGCGGAGTCAACCGCATCCCCCGTGCGGGCGCCACACTCGGCGACGCTCCGGGCCCGCCGGGAGTTGCGCACCGCGCGACTTCTGGCCCGAATTCGGTTGCGGCCAGCCGGTTCGGCACGGGAACATCCGCGGGTGTTCACCACGCCCCGGGTCTCGTAGCTCGGCACCAAGCGCGACACCGCCCTTGTGCCCATGAGCGACCACGGAGCGTATTCACATGAACACCCCTCGTCAGACCGGTCCGTTGCGTGACCGGAACCTCCCGCTGCTGCTGAGCGGCCAGATCCTCTCGTCCGTCGGCGACCAGGCGCAGGGCATGGCCCTGCCGCTCGTCGTCCTGGCCCTCACCGGCTCGGCCACCCGCGCCGGGCTCGTCCTCGGCCTGAGCACCCTGTCCTTCCTCGTCTTCGGGCTCGCCGCCGGGGCGCTCGCCGACCGCTGCGACCGGCGCGCGCTGATGGTGTGGTGCGACGCCGGGCGCGCCCTGCTCACCGCGGGCGTCGCCGTCGCGCTGTGGCGGGGCGTGCTGGGCATGCCGCAGCTGTACGCCACGGCCGTGCTGTCCGGCATGCTCACCACGCTGTTCCAGACCGCGAGCACCGCCGCGCTGCCCGCCGTCGTCGGCCCGCGGCGGCTGGCCGCCGCACTCGGCTGGTCGCAGACCGCGACGGGCGCGGTCGGTGTCCTCGGCGCGCCGCTCGCGGGCGCGCTGTACGCGGCCGGGCGCGTCGTGCCCTTCGCCGTCAACGCGGTCTCCTTCGCCGGGTCGGCGCTCGCGCTGCGGCTGCTGCGCGCGGACTTCCGGCCCGCGGCGGCCGCCTCCCCGCGGCCCGGCCGGCTCGCCGCCGACATCCGCGAGGGCCTGCGGTGGCTGTGGGACCGGCCCGTCCTCCGCTTCCTCACCCTCGTCAACGCCGCCGACAAGATCCGCTACGGCGCCGGCTACCTGCTCATCGTGACCCTCGCCCGGCAGGCGGGCGCCTCCCCGCTGTGGATCGGCGTCATCTTCGGCGGCGCCGCCGCGGGCACGATGGCGGGCGCGCTCGTCTCCCAGCGGGCCGTCCGCCGCTTCCCGCTCGGGCGGATCGCGGTCGTGATGCTGTGGTCCGAGGCGCTGATGTTCCCGCTGTATGCGCTCGCGCCCGGCCCCCTCGCTCTCGCGGCCGTCGCGGCGGCGGAATCCGTCGTGGCCCCCGTGTACATGGTGGCCATGACCACGCACCAGCTCCGTGCCACGCCGGACGCGCTGCGCGGCCGGGTGTCGGCCGCGGTCTCCACCCTCACGACGGGGGCGCTGTCCGCCGGGACGCTGGCGGGCGGGTTCCTGCTCTCCTCGCTGGGGGCGCACCCCCTGGTCTGGGTCTCCACGGCATGGCTCGCCGCGCTGGCCCTGCTGACGACGGCGCATCCGGCGGTCCGCGCGCCGGTGCCCGAGCCGCCGGGCGACCCGGCGCGGTCGCCGGACGCGGCGACCGCGTCCTGACGGACCCGACAACACCGGGGCGGTCGGCGCCGGTTCAGTCCCGGTGCTCCTGGTAGTCGACGCGCCGCAACTGCCCGGCGAGCACGGAGAAGTGCGTGTGGCCGCGCCAGGACTCGTGGTCGCCGATGACGACCAGGCGGCGCCTGGCGCGGCTGACGGCGACGTTGAGGAGGTTGGGCTTCGCGGCCGCCCAGCGGCGGGACCCGGCCGCGTCCGGGTGGGTGCCGAGGACGAGGACCACCACGTCGGCCTCCTTGCCCTGCGCGGTGTGGACGGTGCCCACCCGCTGCCACGGGACCAGGCCCCGCAGTTGCTGCGCCGCGCGGGTCGCGACCTCCCGGAAGGGGCTGATGACGTAGAGCCGGTCGGCGGTCAGGCCCTCGGCAAGGAGCCGCTCCACGGTCGCGGTCAGCGCGCGGCCCTCGGCGGGCACCCACTTGCCCTCGGCCTGCGGGGAGCGCACATGCCACCAGAAGCTCTCCCGGGGCGGCCGGAAGTCGCCCCGGTCGCCGGTGCCGTGGACCATGAGCCCGGCGTACGCGATGGTGTTGCTGACGGTGAACATCGGCTCGTCGCAGCGGCGGTGGACGCGCAGCGGCGCGCCGACCCACACCTGCGTGGAACCGTCCGGGAGCTGCGCGGGCAGGGTCGTGCCCCACCGGCCGAGGCGGTCCGCGACCTGCTGGGCGGACGTCCAGGACGGCGCCCATTCCTGGGCGGCGCCGTGGTGTTCGCGCAGCCGCTGCTGGGCGGTCCACGGCAGCACGACGACCGGCTCCAGTTGCAGCGGGTCGCCGACGAGGACGGCGCGGCGGGTCCGCCACAGCGCGCCCACCGGCATCTGCGGTGAGGCCTGCCCGGCCTCGTCGACGAAGAGCCAGCCCAGGTCGCCGCCGCCGAGGCCGGTGAAGAGCCGGTCGTAGGAGGCGAAGGTGGTGGAGACCACCGGGACGGTGAGGAAGAGGCTCTGCCAGGCGGCGCGCACCGCCTCGGGCGCGAGGTCCTTCGGGGCGCCGCCCCCGACGACCTCCATGGCGGCCTGGAGGTTCCGGCGCATGACGTCGCCCGCGGCGCCCAGGAAGGCGCGGTGCAGCCGCAGCGCCTCCAGGAAGAGCCGGGTGCGGGCCTCGGCGAAGGCGGTGTCGGACCAGGGCGCGGACTTCTCCCGGCGCTCCGCGGCGGCGTCGTCGGCGTCCTCGGTGAAGTCCGCCGGGTCCGGGACGGCGTCCCCCCAGCGCTCACGGGCCGTGCGGACGGTCGCCTCCAGGGCCTCGACGGCGCCCCGCCGGACGTCCGCCGCCTCGGCCATGTGCTCCGCGGCGGCCAGCGTGTCGGCGGCCCGCCGGTGCCGGTCGCGGGCCGCGGCGGCGTCCTGACCGGCGCGTTCGGCGGCCGCGGACAGCCGCTCGTACGTCTCCTGCCAGGTGCGGTGGGCGCGGCCCGCGCCCAGCAGATTCCGCAGACCGGCGGGCTTCGCGGCGAGGTGCGCGCGGAGGTGGTCGCGGTGGCCGTGCTCGCTGTCCGCCGCCCGCTCGGCCTCCCGGGCCGCCTCGGCCTCCTGCCGCCGCAGCTCCGGTACGGCGCCCGAGGCCACGGCGGCGCTCGCCACCGCGTCGGCCAGCTCCCCGCGGGCCGCGGGCAGGGCGGCGAGCGCGTCGGCGACCTGTCGGCGCTCCGTGCGGAGCCGCTCGACCAGGCGCCGGGCGGCTTGGAAGCGCCGCCGGGCCCCGGCCCAGTCGACCGGCGCGGGCGCATGGGCGCCCCGGCCGCTCAGCACGTGCCACAGCCCCTCGTCGGTGGGGACGGACCGGCCGGGGGCGCCGCCCGCGGCCGGGGTGCGCCTGCTGCCCCACCAGAAGCTCTGGACGAATTCGCCGCGGTTCTTCCGGTTGCCGAGCCGGGCGGCGACGGCTCCCCACGCGGGCTCCCCGCCGAGCATGAGGCTCGCCTGCTCGGTGAGGTAGCCGGCTTCGTCGTGCCACTGGGGGGCGATGGCGCCGAGGGACGGGATCTCGCTGGTGATGTTCTCCACCGCCCCGTTGTTGGCCGAGGCGACGACCATCTCGTAACCGGCCAGCCGCGGCTTCAGCTCGTGGACGGTGCGCGTGTACTGCTCGCCGCGCCAGGTGTGCGCCTTCCCGAACGCGTCGCGCGGGTCGGCCACTTCGGCGAGCGCGCAGGCCCGCTGGGTGACCAGGGCGGCGATGACGTCGCGCAGCAGGGTGGTCTTGCCCGTGCCGGGCGGTCCGTTGACGGAGAAGACGCCGCCCTGCGTGCCGAGTTCGGCGAGCATCCGGTTGACCGCGAACTGCTGGCTCAGGACGAGCGAGTGGCCGGACGCCGAGGGCCAGCGCCCCAGCGGGATCCGGTCAGGGCTGACCTCCGCCAGCACCTCCGCCGGGCGGTCCCGGACGTCGCGGCGCTGCCCGGTGTCGATCCGGGCGGCGTCCGTGAGGTAGGCGGTCAGCGGGCGGCCCGCGCCCTTGCTCGCGAGTTCGTCCGCGATCCGGTCGAGGTCGTCGGCGATGAAGCTGTTGAGGAAGCCCTCGTTCGCGGCCTCGTCCGCGCGGTCCTCCCTGACCTGGACGCTCTGCACGCGGGCCGCGTCCGGCACCAGGTCCTCCGTGACGTGGAGGCGGGCGGCGAGCCATGCGGTGAAGGCGGCGATCCCGTCGAAGGTCACCGGGCGGGTGCCGAAGCGGGAGGGCGGTTCGCCCTCGTCCTCGTCCTCGTCCGAGGCCGCCCCGCCGCCCCGGAGCCGGTCGAACGCCCCCCGGGCCAGGGACTCGGCCGTCTCCCCGGCGGCCGCCTGCGCGGCCTGCCCGACGACGCCCCCGACCGCCTCCCCCACCAGGCCCCGCGCCAGCGTGCCGAGGCCCGTGACGGCGCCCCCGGTCACCGAGTCGGCGACCAGCGTGCCCGCGGCGGCCAGCAGGCCCCCGGCGCCGGGCCGGGCCCCGCGTACGGTGAGCCGCCCGTCGCCCAGCTCCTGGAGGCACCGCTCGTACTCGGCGGCGGCGTCGTCGAAGCCGTCCAGCCACCGCGCGTCGCCCGGCCCCGGGGAGCGGGTGCGCCCGACCGCCCACGCGCACGACGACACGCACACGGAGTCGGCCAGCAGCAGCCCGTCCTCGTTGACGGTGAAGGACAGCAGCGCGCTGGAGCCGCCGAGCCGCCCGTCGCGGTCCTCGGCGGCCGCATCCGGGAAGACCTCGGCGAGCACGTCCCGTACCCGCTCCACCGGGAAGACCCCGCAGTAGACGGTGTGCTGCCAGACGCAGTCCTTGCGCGGCCGCGGCAGAGCGCCGCCCTCCTCCCACGGCAGCGGGACGCCCCGCCTGACCGCGACGACCTGCTCGCGCGGCCGGACGTCGGGCACCTTCTGCGGGCTGAAGAGCTCGACCGCCCGCCAGAACCGCACGACCTCGGCCATACGGCGTCGCTCACCCGCTCCCGCCGCCACGAGGCCCCCCTCCGTCTCCGCTTCCCCGCAACCCTAGCCCCGCGGGACCGGGCGGGCGGGGCGGTCAGTGCCAGGTGGACGGGTGGTCGCGGTGGGTGGGGAGGTAGGCGGCGGGGGTGAAGTGGTGGTCGTAGAAGTCCGGGTCGAGGTGCTGGGCCTGGAGGTAGTTGAGGATGTGGACGGTGGGGACGGTGCCGGGGATCTTGCCGAAGGTCTCGTCGATGTAGCGCACCTGGCCGGTCAGCAGCCGCACGAAGCGCTCGTCGTACGGGGCGGCGGAGGCGCGGACGCCGCGGGTGTCGCGCCACGGGCCGGGGGTGGCGGGGTGGAAGGGGCCGCCGGGACCGAACTTGCGCTCGGTGAAGCGCTCTACGGCCTCGGCGGCGTCCGCGACGTGCGGGCGGGACAGCGTCTCGAAGACGCCGGTGAGGCCGGTCGGGTTGGGCAGCGCCCAGCGCTCGTCGTGCTGGACGTGGAAGCCGAGGCCGGGCACGTCCGGGCGGCCGGAGGCGCCGAGCACCGAGAGCCGGTCGATGCCGTCGAAGGTCCAGCCGCCCAGGCCCATCGCGCCCAGCAGCAGATGGCCGTTGTAGACGCCGGTGATCAGCTCGGCGCTCGCCTCGGCCAGGGTGTACTGCTCCACGAAGGACAGCGGGAAGGGGTCGCCCGCGTGCCGCAGGGACGGGTCGTGCGCGCCGGGCAGCGGGCGGCCGTTGACGTCGTCGTAGACGCCGTAGCCGTTCTGGAGGAAGAAGGCCAGGTTGGCGATGAGGTGCTGGGCCAGGTCGGCGACCGGGACGACGAGCAGGGAGCCGGGGTGGTTGGCGATCCAGGTGTTGTGGCCCTCCAGGTACGGCTCCTCGCGGGGCAGCCACAGGCGTTGCGCGGACAGCTTGCGGTAGCGGGCGGTGGTGGCGTTCAGCCAGGCGTCGATGTCGGGTTCGGCGCCGGGGCCGGTGCCGGGGCCGGTCTCGCCCGCCGGGGCGGCGTCGCGGGTGGAGAGGAAGTACGTGCCCGAGTCGTCGGTGAAGAAGAAGTCGGTGGTGTGGAAGCCGGCCGCGGAGGGGAAGGTGCGGCCGACCGCGGAGCCCGGGTAGTTGGGGAGCGCCGGGGCGTAGCCGGGGTGGTGCGAGATGCCGAAGTTCCAGCCGGTCACGCCGGTGACGACGGCGAGGACGAGCGCCCGCTCGGCCTCGCTGAGCGGCTGGACGGGCCTGGTGCTGGTGAAGGCCAGTTCGCCGGAGGGGATGCGGCCGCCGACCGGGAAGCGCCGCGAGCGCCGCCCGTTGACGGCCGCGAGCAGCGGGAAGCGCAGCAGCCCGGCGATCGCCTCGCGCTCCTGCCCGGAAAGGCGCAGGGGCGGGGCGGGCTGCGCGGCCGGGGAAGCCGGTTCGGCGGCGGGCCGCGCGGTCGGCGGGTCCGCCCGCACGGCGTGCCACCGCACCGTGCCCGTCACCCGGCCGTGGTGGAGGACCTGGGCGACCTCCCCGTCCGCCGCGACCCACCCCGTCACCGCCGGGTCGGCCAGCGGCAGCCCGGCGCCCAGGCGCGGGCCGAACGGCCGTACCGCGCCGGTCACGGAGGGCGCCGCGCGCAGCAGCCCCGGCGTGGTCCAGCCGAGGAGGTCCGTGGGGTGCGGGGCGAGCCGGCGCCCGCCGCGCGGGTACGCGGCCAGCACCACGTCGTCCTCGCCCGCCCCGGCCGCGGTGAGCCGCCGGGCCGCCTCGGCGGCGTCCTCGTCCCGCTCCACCAGCGGCGCCGGGGTGGCGCGGTCGCCGACGAGCGGGCCCGCGGCGGGCTCGCCGCCGTGGAAGCCGTTCGCCGCGAGCCACCGGTCGTTGAAGTACGTCGACAGGTAGGCCCGCCCGGAGTCCGGCAGCAGCACCACCACCGTGTCGTCCTCCGTGAGGTCGCGCGCCACGCGCAGTGCCGCGGCGAGGGCGACGCCCGAGGAGCCGCCCGCGAGGATGCCCTCGGTGCGGGCCAGCCGGCGTACCGCGTCGATCGCCTCCTGGTCCTCGACGGTGACGTAGTGGTCGATCACACCGGTGTCGAGTGCCCGCGGCCAGGTGTCCTCGGCGGCGTCGGGGTGGAGGAAGTGGCCCGCGCCCTCGATGTACTTTTGGCTGCCGTCGCCGCCGGAGTAGAGGGACGTGACGGGGTCCGCGCCGATCACCCGGACCCGGCCGCCGCTCGCCTCCTTCAGGAAGCGGCCCGTCCCCGTGACCGTCCCGCCGGTGCCGACGGTGGCCACGAAGTGGGTGACGGCGCCCTCGGTGTCGGTCCAGATCTCGGGTCCGGTGGTCGTGTAGTGGGCGGCCGGGTTGGCGGGGTTGTCGTACTGGTCGGCGAACCAGGCGCCGGGCGTCGCGGCGGCGAAGCGCATGCCCTGGGAGCGCATGCTGCCGGGGTGGTCGCGGGGCACGAAGGCGTCGACGAGGCGCACGTCGGCGCCGTACGCGGCGAGCTGGTCCCGCTTCTCCCGGGAGGTCGAGGAGCTGGTGAAGACCACCGCGCGGTAGCCGAGGTGGGCGGCGGCGAGCGCGAGGCCGATGCCGGTGTTGCCGCTGGTGACCTCGACGACGGTGCCGCCGGGGCGCAGCGAGCCGTCCGCCTCGGCCCGGCGGATCATCGACAGCGCCGCCCGATCCTTGACGCTCGCACCGGGGTTCTGCCACTCGGGCTTGACGTACACGCGCGGGCGCAGGCCCTGCGCGGCGCGGGTGAGCCGGATGAGCGGCGTCCCGCCGACGGCGTCGAGCAAGGACTCGTAGCTGGCCATGGGGTCTCCTCGGACGGGCGGTCGGTCAGGCGGTGCGCCGGGGCGGGCGGTTCACAGGACCCGGTAGTGGAGTGCGGTGGTGTACTGCTCGGTCGGACCGGCGACGACGGTGAGTGTCGCGGTCCAGCGTCCCGCGGCGGGGACGACGACCGAGGAGCTGACGAAGGTGAACGCCGTGGCCCGGCCCGGAAGGACCGGACCCGGCAGCCGGTACGGGAAGGCGACCCGCACGTCCCGGACGCCCCCGGCGCCCTGCCCGACGTCGAGCTGCACCGACCGCGGCAGCGCGGTGGCGTCGCTCGCGCCCCGCGCGGTCACCCGGAAGCTCTGCGGGCCGCGCCGGGCGGGCGCGACCTCGAAGGTCACGGTGTACGGGCCGGCCACCGTGTGCACGACCCTGGCCGGGGCGTACGCGGCGGCCGCGGGCGCGACGGAGGACAGCACACCGGAGACGACGACGATCACCGCGCCGATCCCGGCCTCGGCCCGTACCCGCCCGCGCAGCCGCGCGGTCTCCCCCGGCGGCACGGTGTCCGGACCGGTACCCCGGCGGCCCACCCAGCGGTGGCCGCGCCACCCCAGCAGCAGGGCCCCGGCCACGAGTGCGAGCTTCACCAGGAGTATCCACCCGTAGGTCGTGCCCACCAGCGCGGGCACGTACCGCACCTGGACCAGCGCCTGGACCAGGCCGGTGAGCGCCAGCACGGCGACGGCGGACGCCGCGTAACGCGACCAGCGGGGCAGCCGGGCGAGCCGGGCGGGGGTCAGGCGGCGCCGCAGCAGCAGCCAGCCGAGGACGGCGAGGCCGCCCAGCCATGCCGTGACGGCCGCCACGTGGGCCAGCGTGAGCGGGAAGTGCCACCACGCGCCCGTACCGCCGTGCCCGTTGCGGACCACGGTGGCCAGCGCGGCGAGCGCGAGCACCGTCCCCCCGGCGGCGCGCAGCCGCGGCAGCAGCGCGAGGGCCGCCGCGAGCAGCCCGGCCCGTACGTACACCGCCCGCGCGTAGCCCGATCCGGCGAAGGCGCGCAGGCCCGTCCAGGTCGCGCCGCCCGGCACCGCGGAGGCGTCCCACAGGTACTGCGCCACCACCTGGAGCGCCGAGGCGAGCAGCGCCAGCAGCAGGCCCGCGGCGGCGGCCCGGCGCAGCAGCCGGCGCTCGCCGGGGTCGGCGCCGAGCACGAGTCCGGCGGGCAGCAGGCCGAAGGCGGCGACGAGTCCCAGGTAGAGCAGGCCCTTGACGGCTCCGGCCAGCAGTTGCAGCCCGGCGCTGGGCCGCGGGGCGGGCGGGGCGGCGGCGGCCTGCGCGGGCACGCCGTAGCCGAACTCGATCGAGCCGCCCACCGGGTGGGTGTCGGCGGAGACGACCGACCAGCTGGCGATGTACGTGCCCTTGGCGAGCCCGGCCCGCAGCCCGATGACCAGGGTGCGGTGGCCGCCGGTGAGCCGCACCGGGCCGGAGCCGACCTCCCGGCCCGCCGCGTCCACCACCCCGGCCGGGTGCTGTGCGGCGGGCAGCGTGACGGGCTCGTCGAAGGTCACCCGCACCTGCGTCGGGGGCGCGGCGACCCGCGCACCGTTCGCAGGGCTGGTGGCGACCGTGTACGCGTGCGCGGCGGCGGGCGGCGCCGTCCGCACCAGGCCGGTCAGGGCGCCGAGCAGGGCGAGGAGGGTGAGCGCGCAGCGCCGCCTCCAGGGCCCGGTCACGAAGACGTACGCTCCGGCTCCCGGCTGCTCGCCTCGGCCGCGGGCGGTACGGCCGCGGGGCGGCGGGCCCTGGTCAGCGCGGCGCCGCCCACCGCCCCCGCCCCCAGGGCCAGCACGATGCCGGTGACGCCGAGCCAGGTGCCGCGCCCGGAGTCCGCCGCGCTCTCCGGCGAGGACGCGCCGGGGGCCGCCGCCGGGGTGACGGTCACGCTGGGCGCCGGGTGCTCGGGCTCGGCGCCGCCCTGCGCCTGCTGCACCCAGTCGACCTCGGTGCCGTCGGAGTAGCGCTGCACGGTCGGCAGGTAGAGCGTGCCGTGGGCGGGCAGCGGGCCCACCGACAGCGAGAACCGCCCGAACTGCCCCGGCGCCAGCCCCTCCCCGGTCGCCGTCCAGGTCACCGCGGTGACGGCCGAGGTGACGGCCCGCCCGTCGTCGTCCTTGCCCGGCGTCGCGAGGGCGCTACGGGTGAGCTGCACGCGCCAGCCGGGCACGGGCTCGCTCAGCACCGAGGTCAGCGGGGTGGCGGCCGGCAGGTGCACGGTCAGCCCCACCGTGCGGGCGGTCTGCGACTCGACGGGCACCTTGAAGGTGAGCACGGCGCTGCCGCCGCCCGTCGTGTCCGACGCCGTCACGGTGACGTGCGCGGCGGCCGGCCAGGCCGCCGCGAGCAGCAGGGCCGCGGCCCCGGCCGTACCGGCGATCGCTCTGGCGTACGTCATCAGGTCCGTCCTGTCTCTTCGAGCTCGTCGGGCTGCGTGGTGGCCTCCTCGTCGAGCAGCGCGAGGATCCGCGCGCGCAGGGCGACGAACGCGGGGGCGGACTGCTCGCGCGGGCGGTCGAGCCCGACCTCGACGACCTCGCGGATACGGGCGGGCCGCGGCGACAGCACCACCAGCCGGTCGGCGAGCACCAGCGCCTCGCTGACGTCGTGGGTGATGAGGACCGCGGTGAAGCCCCGTTCCTGCCACAGCCGCAGCAGCTCGCCCTGGAGCACCCGGCGGGTCAGCGCGTCGAGCTTGCCCAGCGGTTCGTCGAGCAGCAGCACCGAGGGGTCGTTGACCAGCGCGCGGGCCAGCGCGGCCCGTTGCGCCATGCCGCCGGACAGCTGCGCGGGCCAGGCGTCGGCGAAGTCGGTCAGGCCGACGAGCGCGAGCGCGTCGTCGATGCGCTGCCGGGAGGACGCCAGGGCGCGGCGGGCCTGCGGCCCGATCGCCACGTTGCCGCGGACCGTCCGCCAGGGCAGCAGCGTCGGGTCCTGGAAGACCAGCGCGCGGCTCGGGTCGGGCCCGGTCACCCGGGCGCCGCCGACCTGCACGGTGCCGAACAGCGGCCGGTCGAGCCCGGCGAGCAGCCGGATCAGCGTCGACTTGCCCGAGCCGCTCGGCCCGACCAGGGCGACGAACTCGCCCGGCCGTACCGACAGCGAGATGTCGTCGAGGACCGCGAGGTCGCCGTCGGCGGCGCGGAAGGCCTGGGTGACGTTGCGGATGTCGACGGCGGCGCCGTGGCCGGTCACCATCGGGTCAGCTCCTTCTCCCAGCGCAGCACCCAGCCGCGCAGCCGGAACAGCAGGGTCAGCAGCAGGCCGCAGACACCGACGAGGACGACGATGCCCGCGTACAGCGCGGGGAAGTCGCCCCAGCCCTTCTGCCAGTTGAGGTACCAGCCGAGCCCGGAGTTGACGCCGAAGTTCTCCGCCACGGTGAGGCTCACGAAGGACGAGCCGAGCGCCATGAAGGCACCGGTGAAGATGCTCGGCAGCGCGGCCGGCAGGCTCACCCGCAGCACCAGGAACCAGCTCCTGGCGCCCAGGGTCTGCGTGACGTCGTAGTACGAGCGCGGCACGCTCACGATGCCCGCCCTGGTCAGGACGGTGATGGGGAACCACACGCTGACCGCGATCAGGAAGACCGCCCCGCTGTAGGCGCTCGGGAAGAGCGCGAAGATCACCGGGACCCAGGCCAGTGTGGGCACGGGCCCGAGGAACATCAGCACCGGGTGCACCCAGTAATTGGCCTGCTGCCACCAGCCGATCATCACGCCCGTGGCGAGGCCCGCGACCAGGCCGAGCACGAAACCGAGCGCGAGCAGCTGGAGGGAGTTGCCCAGGCTCTCGGCGAGGATCCGCCGGTCGCTCCACAGGTGCTCGAAGATCTCCTGCGGGGCGGCGAAGTACGGCGTTTCGAGCGCCTGCGTCTTCGCGGTGGACAGCTCCCAGAAGACCGCCCAGGCCGCGGAACCGACCAGCCAGGGCGAACCGTGCGCGACCCGGGCCGCCGCGCGCGCCCCGAGCCGCCCGCCGGTCGCGGCCACCGCCCAGAACACGGCGGCCAGACCGGCGACGGCCAGCCCGGTGACCGCGGTGAAGGGCGTGGTGTGCCGGACGGCGGCGAGGTCGGGCGGCGGCAGCCGGGGGCTGTCGGACAGCGTCCAGGTGAGCACGCCGAAAGCGGCCCAGCCGAGGATGCCGGCCGCGGTGATGACGGGGTTGATACGGACCGGGTGGGTGGTCTTCTGCAGGGCGGCGTGGATACGGGCGGCGCCCTGCACGGTCTTCTCCGCCGGGGGTGGGGCGGCCGGCCGCGCCTCGGGGGCTGCCGCGGGCGGGCCGGTGAGCGGGGTGGTGGTCACGGGCGTCCTCAGAAGTCCAGGCCGAGGTTGACGAAGACCTTGTCGGCCAGCGCTGCGGCATCGGTGGCCGACGGCAGGAAGCCGGTGTGGATGAACTTCGCGATGCCCGGCCGCAGGGCCTCCTGGAGGTTCCTGGGCGACGGGTCGAAGGTGAGGGTGCGCAGCACCGGGAGGATGTTCGCGGGCTTGTCGGGGACGTAGTTCTTCGCGGACTCGATCTCGGCGGTCTTCTCCAGGTTGCTCCCCACCCAGCGCGAGCCGCGCGCCCACGCGTTGACGAGCTTGGCGGCGGTGACCGGGTCCTCGGAGACGAAGGTCTGGTTGAGGGCGACCGCGCAGCACGGGTACGAGGCGTTGCGGCTGAGGTCGCGGTTGTTCGACACCTCGCGCGCCCAGCCGTCCTTGACGCCCTGGATGATCGGCAGGAAGCCGCCCGCCGTCGCGATGGCGTCGACCTTGCCGTCCTTGAGCGCCTTGGGCAGCAGGTCCTGCTCGATGACCACCCATTCGACCTGCTTGGCGGCCGGGCTGGAGTTGATCCCGGCGTCCAGCAGGTCGAGGGAGAAGAAGTTGGTGGCCGAGCCCTGGAGGTTGCTGACGCCGATCCGGCGGCCCTTGAGGGCGGCGACGGAGGCCACGGAGCCGTCGTTGCGCACGTAGAGGTCGAGGCAGCCGTGGTGCAGGCCGCCGGACAGCTTGACGGGGGCGCCGTTGTAGATGGGGCCGAGGAAGTTGAAGAAGATCCCGTTGCTCGCGGTGTACTTGCCGGAGCCGACCGCCGCGGCGACGTCCTCGTCCGTACCGGTCTTCTTCAGGACGACGTCGAGTCCCGCCTCCTTGAAGAAGCCGTTCTCGTACGCGGCGATCAGCGGCGCGTCGCAGACACCGCTGGGCGCGGTCAACCGGATCTGGCGGCCCGCCCAGGACTTGGTGACGGTCAGGCCGTCCGCCTTGCTGTCGTCGGCCCCGCCGCGCCGCAGGAAGGCCCAGCTGCCCAGGCCCGCGGCGGCCGCGACGCCGAGGCCGACACCGCCGAGCGAGAGCAGGCGGCGGCGCGAGAGGCCGGAGGCGTCGTCGAGATCGACGTTCGCCTCGACGAGCGGGGTGCCGCCTCCGGGCCCGGGAGCGGACTCGGCGGCGGGTTCGGGAGTGGGCTCGCGGTCGGGCTCGTGGTCGTGGTCGGGCTCGTGGTCGGGCTCGGGCTCGGGGGAAGCGGGAAGGTCGTCACTCATCGTTCGCACATCCTGGGATCGGTTGGCGGGACGGCCCGGTGCCACGGCCGGGGAAGGCGGCACCGCGTGCGTACGCGTGGACGTACGCACGCGGGGCGCGGGCGTGGCGTGCTGCCGGGGATCAGCGGGAGGGCGCCGCGGCGCGGGCCGGGCGGACCGCGGTACGGCGGAGGGGGCCGGGCGGCCGGCTCGGTGACCGGCGGCCCGGCTCAGTGACCGGCGGGCTGCCCCGGACAGAGGGCGGCGGCTATGCGCCCGAGGTCGACATGCCGGCGGCAGCAGCCGCGGAAGGCGGAGGGCTTGCCGCAGGACAGCGATGTCGGCCGCTCGGCCATCCCCCGCCACCCCCACCCGGCGGCACATGCCGCCCGCCCGTTCCGCGCTCGTCGAATGTCGCGGTCCGACACGGTGCGGCCGCGGCACAAAACGTAGCTCCGCGGCGACGAGCGGGGCAAGGCGGTGGTTTTTGCAGGTTCATGAAGGCTGTGTCAACGCGCTTTGCGGTCGCGTCAACGTGGTGTGAGGCCGTGTCACCGCGTCCTTTCCCCCGGTGAACGGGCCCCGGGGTCGGTACGCGGCAGGTCGGACCCGGACCCGGCCCCGGGCGGGTACGGGTGGCGGCGTGGCGGCGGGAACTCGTCCGGGCGGATCGGCTCGTCGCCCACCAGCCGCTTGGCGAAGGGCAGCGGGCCGGTCAGCGACCCGGGGTCGGCGGTGACGTCGAACAGCGGGGTGTAGCCGGTGACCAGGTACAGGCCGCGGGCCTCCGGCTGGCGCGTCCCGGTGGTCAGGTAGACCCGCCGGTAGCCGGCCTCGGCGGCGGCCCGTTCCAGCGCGGCCACCACGCGCCGCCCCAGCCCCTGGCGGCGGTGCCCGCTGTGCGTCCAGATGCGTTTGAGCTCCGCGGTCCGCTCGTCGAAGCGGCGGAAGGCGCCGCCCGCGACCGGTTCGCCGTCCCGCAGCAGCAGGAGCAGCAGCCCGCCGCGCCGCGGCTCGAACTCCTCCACCGGGTAGCGCGCCAGCTCCCGCCCGGCCCCGCCGGGCGAGGGGTAGCGGGTGGTGTACTCGTACTCCAGCTCCCGCAGCAGCGGCTGGGCCAGCGGGTCCGCCAGCGTCGCCACCCGCAGTTCGACGCGGGGCCCGGCGGGGCCCGCCGTCGTTTCCGGCGCCGCCGTCACCGCTGCGCCGCTTCCGCCACCGGCCGGGCCTCCCGCGCGTCCTTCGCCGCCCGTTCGGCGTCCCGGCGGGCGACCTCCGCGCGGACCAGCGGGATGACGTGGCGGCCGAAGTCGATGGCGTCGCCGAGCAGGTCGTAGCCGCGGGCCGAGATGATGTCGACGCCGAGGTCGATGTAGTCCAGCAGCGCCTGGGCGACCGTCTCCGGGGTGCCGACCAGGGCGTTGGAGTTGCCCGCGCCACCCGTGACCGCGGCGGTGCGGGTCCACAGCGCGCGGTCGTAGCGCTCGCCCTGCTCGGCGATGCCGATCAGCCGCTGCGAGCCGGTGTTCTGCGGGGCGTCGCCGCCGCGCCGCCGCCACGTGCCCGCCGCCTTGCGCCGCTCGATGGCGCCGACCGTGCGGTCCGCCTTCTCCCAGGCCAGTTCCTCCGTCGCGGCGACGATCGGCCGGAAGGCGACCTGGATCCGCGGCGGGGTGCTGCGGCCCGCGGCCAGCGCGGCGGCCTTGACCGCCGCGATCTGCTGGGCGGTCTCCGCCAGCGGCTCGCCCCACAGCGCGTAGATGTCGGCGACCGCGCCACCGGCTGCGTACGCGGCGGGCGACGATCCGCCGAACGAGATGTCGGGGTGCGGCTGCCGGACCGGGAAGACGTCGGAGACGTAGTCGTGGAAGCGGTAGTGCGCGCCCTCGTGGTCGAACGCCTCGTGCTCGGTCCACACCCGCTTGACGATCTCGATGTACTCCCGGGTGCGCGCGTAGCGCTCGTCCTTGGCCAGCACGTCGCCCTCGCGCTGCTGCTCGTGGTCGCTGCCGCCGGTGATGAAGTGCACCGCGAGGCGGCCCTCGCTGATCTGGTCGAGGGTCGCGAACTCCCGTGCCGCGAAGGTCGGGTAGGACACGTTGGGGCGGTGCGCCAGCAGGATCTGCAGGCGCTCGGTGCGCGCCGCGAGGTACGCCGCCGCGGTGCCCGGCTCCGGCGAGGCGGAGCTGTACGCGAACAGCACCCGGTCCCAGCCGTGGTCCTCGTGGGCGCGGGCCAGCCGCAGCGTGTAGTCCTTGTCGAAGGAGGAGCCGCTGCGTGCGGTGGTCTCGGAGCCGTCGTTGGTGGCGGCGATACCGAGGAATTCGACGGGCATGGCGAAGCCTTTCGTGGTGGGGTGGGAGGGGTTCTTCGGGGGGCGGGGCGGTCAGGTGCCCGCGGGCGGCAGGTCGAGGCCGAGGTTCTCGCGCAGCGTCGTACCGGCGTAGTCGGCGGCGACGATCTTCCGTTTGCGCAGCTCGTGCAGGAGGCCGTTGACGGCGAAGTCGTGCTGGCGCGGGTCGTCGAGCCCGCCGACGAGGACGACGTCGAGCACCCCGGCCCTGAAGCGCTCCTCCACCGCGTCGGCCAGCTGCTCCGGTGTGCCCGCGGCCGCCCAGTGGCCGGTGTCCTGCGCGGCGACGATCAGTTCGCGCAGCGTGTAGCCCTGCCGTGCGTACCCGGCGAAGATGTCGACGCGTCCGCGCCGCCGGTTCACCGATGTGACGTCCGGCAGCAGGCTCTCGGGCAGCTTCGCGTCCAGCGGCAGCCCGGAGAGGTCGAGGCCGCCGCCGAGCATGTCGGCCACCTGGGCGCGGCCGCGTTCGAAGTCGATCGCCTCGCGCCGCTCGCGCACCAGCCGCCGCGCCTCCTCCTCCGTGGCGCCGTAGGTGGCGTGGAAGGAGCTGAAGATCAGCGGCAGCCCGCCGGGCCGGCCGAACTCCTCAGCCTGGCCGCGGATCTTGCGGGTGAAGTCGAGCGCGACGTCCAGCGTGGGCAGCGAGGTGAACACCACCTCGGCGTACCGCGCGCCCAGCGTGCGGCCCGCGTCGGACTGCCCGGCCTGGAACTGCACCGGGCGGCCCTGCGGCAGCGGCGGGATGTTCAGCGGGCCCGCCACCGAGAAGTGGCGCCCGTGGTGGTCGATGGGCCGTACCTTCGCAGGGTTCAGCACCGCGGTGCCGTCCGGCCCGCGGGTCAGCGCGCCCGGCCGCCAGCTGTCCCACAGCGCGTTGACGACGTCCAGCGTCTCGGCGGCGCGCGCGTACCGCTCCTCCGGGCTCGGCAGTCCGCCGGGCCCGAAGTTCTCCTCGCCGAGCGAGGACGTCACCAGGTTCCACGCCGCCCGCCCGTTGCTGACGTGGTCGAGCGTGCCGAACAGCCGCGCCAGGTTGTACGGGTGGTGGAAGGTGCTCGACACGGTCGCGATCAGGCCGATCCGCGAGGTCACCGCGCTGAGCGCGGACACGAACACCAGCGCCTCCTGCGAGCCGATCGCGCCCTGCGCGCCGAAGCTCAGCAGGTCGGCGGTGAACAGCGCGTCGATCCGCGCGGCCTCGGCGAGCGCCGCGACCCGCAGCGCGGTGTCGAGGGTGGACCGCTGCGGGTCGAGCGCGAGGTCGTACGTCTCCGACACACCGCCGGCTCCGGTCACGGTCTTCAGCGTCCTGGGAGGTTTCGCGCTCACGGGGGCGTCCCTTCTCGGCCGGTGCCGGGGGCACCGGTGGCGTCATGGAGCTGGGGCTGGGCCTGGGGTTCGGCGTCGGCGGTGCGCGCGCGGGCGCGGGCGGCCGCCGGGGCTCGCGGGCACGGCGGCGCGCGAGCGGAAAACGGGGGAGGGGCGCCGTCAGGGACGGCGGTGCGTCAGCGACAGAGCGCGGTGTGGGTACGGCACAGGTCGACGTGCCGACGCTTCGTACAGCCGGGCCGCGGAACCGCGACCCCGGCCGGTACGACGCGCGAACCCTTCACGACCACTCCGATCGGCCGGGCCCCGAGGGCCGGGCACTGCTCCGCGGCCCCGGGGACGTCCCGGGCCGCGTGATCCGTGTTGACGGTGCGGGACGAACGTACGTGGCGGGCAGCGGGAGTTGTCAAGACCCCCCGGCCCGCGGCGGTCCCGCGTGCAGGCGCGGGGCCCGCGGGAGCGGCGGCGACGGCGGCGCGGCACGGAACGCCTCGATCACGTAGGCGGCGAAGCGGCGGGACGCCGCGAGGCGGACGGCGGGCGGGGTGTCCTGCGCGCCGCGGTGCGCCATGAGCATCAGGATCAGGTCGTCGACGACGAAGTCGGGGCGCAGCGCGCCCGTCCGCTGCGCGCGGCGGGTCAGCTCACCGACCGCGCGCAGGGTCTGCTCGCGCTCCGCCGCGAAGTCCATGGCCTCGGGGAAGGCCGCCGCGAAGACGTCCGCGAACCCCCGGCTGTGGGCGTGCAGTTCGCAGATCCGCGTCACCACACCGCGGAATCCGCGCCACGGGTCGGGGTCGGCGAGGGCGTCGCGGACCACCTCCCGGCAGGCCCGCCGCTGGTCGGCGTACGCCGCGTGGATCAGCTCCCGCTTGGTCGGGAAGTGCCGGTAGAGCGTGGCCGGGCCGACCTCCGCGTGCCGGGCCACCTCCCGTACGGGCGCGCCCAGGCCCGCCTCGGCGAAGACCGTCCGCGCGGCCGCCAGGATGCGGGCGCGGTTGTCCCGGGCGTCCGAGCGCAGCACGTGAGACACATGGGCCGTCATGCCCTCCCACTTTAGCCAGCGGGCCGCGCCCGGCCGTTACGTTCCGGCAGCGGTAAGGCCGATCCGTACGAGCAGAAGCCGGAGCATGCGATGAAAGCCGTCGTCGTCAGGACGTTCGGGGACCCCACCGGGCTGGAGGTCGTCGACCTTCCCGTGCCCGTACCCGGTCCGGGGCAGGTACGGGTCGCCGCCGAGGCGATCGGGGTGGGCGGTGTGGACGCCGTCATCCGCCGGGGCACGCTCGGCGCCTACGGTTTCCGGGAGGGCCACCTGCTCGGCAGCGAGGTCGCGGGAAGGGTCACGGCCGTCGGCGAGGGCGTGGACGCCTCGTGGACGGGACGCCGGGTGTGGGCGTTCACCGGCCTGTCGGGCGGGTACGCCGAGCACGCCGTCGCCGCGGTCGAGGACGTCCTCCCGCTGCCCGACGCCCTGACCGCCGTCGACGCGGTCACTCTGGGCGGCAGCGGCGTGGTCGCCCACTTCGCCCTGAGCCGTGCGCGTTCCGGCCCCGGCGAGCGGGTGCTCGTACGCGGCGCGGCGGGCGGTATCGGCGTCCTGGCCGTCCAGCTCGCGGCCCGGGGCGGCGCCTCGGCGGTCGCCGTCACCACCGCCTCGCCCGAACGCGGCGCCCGGCTGCGCGCGCTGGGCGCCACCCACGTCCTGGACCGCTCCGGCGCGGGCGGCGGCCCCGGCGCACCGGCCGACTTCGACGTGGTGATCGACGTCGTGGGCGGCCCCCGCCTCCCCGACTTCCTCGACCGCCTCGCCCCCAACGGCCGCTACGTCTGCGTCGGCGTGGTCGCGGGGCCCCCGCCCGCGGACTTCGGCACCCACCTGATGGCCGCCTTCCGCAAATCCCTCTCCTTCGCGACCTTCAGCTCCGACACCGTCCCCGCCCCCGACCGCCGCACCGTCCGCACCGCCCACTTCGCCGAGGCCGCCCGCGGCGAACTCCTCCCCGTCGTCCACGCCGTCCTGCCCCTGGCGCAGGCAGCGTCGGCCCACCACGCCATGGACGCGGGCGAGGTCTTCGGCCGCCTGGCCCTGACCCCCTGACCACGATCGCCCCGCCGGCGCGGGGCCGGGGCTCAGTGGGTCGCCGCGATGATGCCGAGCAGCCGGGTGTGGGTGGGGGCGTCCGCCGCCGCGAGGAGGCCGCGGGTGGTGGGGCCGAGGGGGGAGCCGTCCAGGGCGGTCACCACGCAGCCCGCGGCCCGGCACAGGGCGATGCCCGCGGCGAAGTGGACGCTGGAGGCCATGTCGCCGCCGTCGGTGACGTAGGCGGCGCGGCGGCCCGCGGCGACCCACGCGAGGGCCAGCGACGTGGAGCCGACGCGGGTGCGGAAGTGCTGGTCGAACGCGGGGTCGGCCATCATGTCGAGGGCCCGGAAGCCGTACGGGCCGCGGGCCAGCGGGTCGAGGTTGACATCGACGAGGCGGGTCGCGGCCGACGGCTCCAGGGGCGCGGAGACGGCGCCGTTGGTGCGGAGCCAGGCCGTGCCGCCGTCCGTGCAGAACACCTCGCCCGCGAAGGGGTCGGCGACGGCCGCGGCCCCGCCGCGCAGCGCGACGTTGACGGCCACCAGCATCGTGCCGGACGCGTAGTTGAGCGTGCCGCACAGCGGGTCGACGAGCCATTCGCGCTGGGTGCCCGCCGCGCCGCCCTGCCGCCCGAACTCTTCGCCGAGGAAGGCGTCGTCGGGGCGGGCGGCGCGGACGACGCCCAGGATCGTCTTCTCCGCCTCGATGTCCGCGGCGGTCGCGAAGTCGCCGCCGCCCTTGTCCACGCGGTCCAGCCGCGTCCCGTACAGCGCGCGGACCACGTCGGCGCCCGCCTTGGCGGCGGCGGCCGCGACCTCGGCGTCCGCCGCGGGGGTGTAGGTGCTGGTCATGACAGGAGGCTATCCCCGGGGCGGATGCCGGAACCGCTCGGCTAGCGTGGACCGCATGACACGACGAGGGGGGCGGCTCGCGGTCCTCGCGGGCCTCACGGCGTGCGCCGCGGCGACACTGACCGGGTGCGGGACCGAACGCGGCGGGGGCGGCGACACGAGCGCGACGAAGCTGGGCTTCACCCGGTACGCGAACGCCGTCGAGTACGCCGCGCAGGACTACGGTAACGAGAAGGCGTACGTGGCCCCGGGCGAGGGCCTGCGGCAGCTCGTCCCGCTGGGCAACTGCGCCTTCGGCATCGGCACGTACGCCAACGGATACCAGTACGTGGACGTCAACTGGGCCGCTTCCAAGGGCTGTACGTCCTTCGCGATCACCCCGCGACCGGGGCAGGCGAAGGAGGACGACAAGCCGTACTCGATGCGCAGCGGCTGGCGCGGCGGCGGTCTGCGCGCCGAGGTCGCGGTGCCGTGGACCGGCGGCTCCGTCCTCGGCATCGGCGGCACCATCACCCGCCAGGAACCGGACGGCTCCCAAACGACCCTGGCCACCCTGCCGTTGACCTTCCGCACCGACCCGGCGCAGGAGACGTCCGACGACGCCTCGGTCAACACCGCCGTCACGGTGGGCGACCGGCTGCTCATCGGCGGCGGGGAGTACGTCAGCAAGGTCGAAACGCCGTACGTCCTCGCCTCCGACGACGGCGGGCGCACCGTGCGGCGGGTGCCGCTGCCGACCCTGAACGGGCTGCAACCCCCCACCCCTGTAGGCGGGTTGGCGGTGGACGGCACGCGAGTCGTCGCCGTCGGCATGGAGGCCGACAACGCCTACGACTACCACACGGACGCGGGCACCCTGCCGTTCTGGTACAGCACGGACTCCGGCACGAGCTGGATCGCGGGCCAGGTCACCGGCACACCCCCGGGCACCCAGATCCGCGACGTCCTGCACGCGTCCGGGCGGTGGTACGCGGTGGGCGGCCGCGCGGCGAAGGGAGCGGTCTACGACTCCCTGCCGTACGTCCTCACCAGCACCGACGGCCTGCACTGGACACGCGTCGACAACGACGCGATGGGCAGCGGCCAGATCGTCACCGCGACCGTGGACGGCGCCGGGCACCCCGTACTCGTCGGCACCGCCGCCCGGCCCAAGTCCAAGCCCGAGGACCGCTCGGTCTACTGCGCCACCGTGTGGATCGGGGACGGCACCGCCGACACCGCGAAGTGGCGGCGCGGCGGCCTCGGCTGCTCCGAGAACCCGCCGACCACCGCCGTCACCCTCGCGGGCGGCCGCGTCCTCGTCGCGGGCAACGCCGACCTGTGGGCCACCGCCGCCCCGCCGGACGTGACGGTCACCTCAGCGCGGCACGCACCGCGTTGACCAGCGTCGCGGCCCGCCGGTCGTCGGCGCGCTCCACGATGCGGTTCACCACGTAGCAGAACGCCAACCCCCGTTCGGGGTCGGCGAAGGCCAGCGAACCGCCCCGCCCCTGGTGCCCGAAGGCGGCGGGGCCGGTCAACGGGCTGAGCAGGGTCGGCAGTTGGAAGCCCGAACCGAAACGGCTCGGCAGCCCCGTGACCAGGTCGGGCCCCGACGACTGCTGCACGGTCGCCGCCGCCACCGTCCCCGGCGCCAGCAGCCGCACCCCGTCCACCTCGCCGACCAGCGCCGCGTACATCCGCGCGAGCGCGCGGGCGGTGCCGATGCCGTTCGACGACGGGACCTCCGCGGCCTGCACCTCCACCGACCCGAAGTCCACGTCCGCCGGGTCCGTCACCGCGAACGCGCGGTTCGCCAGCGACCCCGGATCCGCCCACATCGCCACCGCCGTACGGATCTCCGCGGGCAGCGACTCCGGCGGCAGCGACGCGAGATCGACCTCCGGCGCGGGGTACGACATGACGCTCACCCGCTCCCGCGCGGCCGGCGGCAGGCCGATGTGGAAGTCCAGCCCGCCCAGCGGCGCCGCGATCTCCTCGGCGACGAACCGCCCCGGCGTACGCCCCGACACCCGGCGGATCACCTCGCCGACCAGCCACCCGAACGTCCGCCCGTGGTAACCGTGCGCCGTCCCCGGCTCCCACTGCGGCTTCTGCGCGGCCAGCGCCTCCACCATCGGCGTCCACGCGAGCGCGTCCGCGAGCGGCACGGGCGTGTCGAGCGCGACGAGGCCCGCGCGGTGCGAGAGCAGCCAGCGCACCGGGAGGCGGCCCTTGCCGTGGGCGGCGAATTCGGGCCAGTAGTCGGCGACCGGCGCGTCGAGGTCCAGCGCGCCGCGCTCGGCGAGCATATGGGCGGCGGTCGCGACCACGCCCTTCGTCGCGGAGTACACGAGCTGGAGGGTGTCCCGCTGCCACGGCCGCCCCGCCGCCGCGTCGGCGAGACCGCCCCACACATCGACGACCGGCTCCCCGCCGACATACACGCACAACGCGGCGCCGACGTCCCCGCGCTCCCTGAAGTTCTCCGCGAATGCGGCTTCGACGCCGCCGAATCGGGGAGCGGCCTCCCCGTGGATCCTCGTCATACCCCCCATCCTCACCCGCGCGCGAGCCGCCCCTTGCGCCGAGGGCGCCCGTTTTTCCCGCGAGCGGGTGAGCTGCCCTTTGCGCCGAGGGCGCCCGTTTTTCCCGCGAGCGGGTGAGCTGCCCTTTGCGCCGCTGGGCACGCGTTTTTTAGGGGCGCGGGGAACTGCGCGCTCAGCCCCCACCGGGGCGCGGGTCGGACACCGACCCAAGGGGTCGCTTCGGTCCGATCCGGACCACCGGCCGGTGGTGGGTTGCTCGCGCAGTTCCCCGCGCCCCTAAAAACGACTGCCTGGCGGCGCAGCCGCAGCGATCCCCGCCCCGGGGGCGCAGGCCCTGCGCAGCAGGGAGGTCAGGGCGCCAACCGGGCGCGGAGCCAGACGAGTTGGCGGGCGGCGTGCAACGCCTCCCCGCCTTCGTGGTGGTTGAACGGATAGACGTGGAGCGCCCGCTCCACCTGCTCACCCCCCGCGGCAGCGGCCCCCGCACCGTAGTGGTTGTACGCCGCGAACACCGTGCTCGGCGGGCACACCGTGTCGCGCAGGCCCACGCCCACGTGGACCGGCGCGGTGGCGCGGCGCGCGAAGTTGACGCCGTCCACGTACGACAGCGTCGTACGCACGCGCTCCTCCGCCTCGCGGTGCACGGCGAGGTAGCGCACGACCTCGCCGTACGGGTCCGCGTCGGTGATGTCGATCGCGCGCTGGACGTGGCAGAGGAAGGGTGCGGCGATCATGAGGGCGGCGAGGTCGGGGACGAGGCCGGCGACGGCGAGGGCGAGTCCGCCGCCCTGGCTGTTGCCGACCGCGGCGACGCGCCGCGGATCGACGCCGGGCAGCGCCCGTACCGCCGTGACCGCGCGCACCGCGTCGGTGATCAGGCGGCGGTAGTAGTAGTCGTGGGGGTCGAGGACGCCGCGGACGACGGCGCCGGGGCCGCCGAGGGGGCCGGCGCCGGGGTCGGGGGTGTCGCCGCCGTTGCCGTAGAGGTCGCCCTGGCCGCGGGTGTCCATGAGCAGGTGGGCGTATCCGGCGGCGGCCCAGGTGAGGCGTTCGTGCGGGAGGCCGCGGCCGCGCCCGTAGCCGAGGTATTCGACGACGGCGGGGAGGGGGGCGGGGTCGCCCGCGGGGCGGGTGAACCAGCCGCGGACGGGGTGGCCGCCGAAGCCGGCGAAGGTGATGTCGAAGGTCTCGACGAGGCTGAGGCCGGTGTCGGCGGGGCGGACGTCGAGGAGGACGGGCGCGGTGTCGGACTGCTTGAGGGTGGTGGCCCAGAACGCGTCGAAGTCGTCGGGCTCGCGCACGTCGGGCGTGTAGCGGTGCAGCTCGCCGATCGGGAGGTCGAACAGGGCCACGGGGGTCCTCCAGCGGGAGAAGGGAAGGGGTCCGGGCGGCGGGGGGCCGCACATGGGGGGCCGGTCAGGGCCCGGGTCGGGGCGGCGCCGTGCTCTCCCGGACGACCAGTTCGGTGCCCAGGTCGATGCGTTTGGTGGGGACGTCCACACCGGCCGCGAGGTCCAGCAGCATGCGGGTGGCGGCGGCGGCCATGTCGTGCAGCGGCTGGTGGACGGTGGTGAGCGCGGGTTCCATCCAGGCGGCGACCGGCAGGTTGTCGTAGCCGACGACGGACAGGTCGCCGGGCAGGCGCAGGCCCAACTGCCGTGCGGCGCGCAGGACTCCCATGGCCTGGGCGTCGGATCCGGCGAAGATGGCGGTGGGTGGGTCGGGGAGCTGGAGCAGTTGCATGCCGTGCTCGTATCCGGCGTCGAGGTAGAAGTTGCCGTGCCGGACGAGGCCGGGGTCCATGGTGAGGCCGGCTTCGTCGTGGGCGCTGCTGAAGCCGGCGACGCGGGCGCGGCTGCACAGCAGGTCCTCCGGGCCGGCGATGACGGCGATCCGGCGGTGGCCGAGTTCGAGCAGGTGGCGGGCGGCGATGAGGCCGCCGTTCCAGTTGTTGGAGCCGACGGTGGGTACGGCGGCGGGGGTGGCGCTGTCGGTGTCGACGGCGACGAAGGGGACGCGCTGGCGGCGCAGCTTCTCCTGCTGGGCGTCGGTGAGCCCGCACTGGACGAGGAGGACGCCGAGCGGGCGGCGGCCGACGATCAGGTCCAGCCAGGTGTCCTGCGGGCGGTGCATCCCGCCGAGCTGGGTGAGCACCAGTTCGACTCCGGCGGCGGCGACCGCCTCCTCCACGCCGCGGATGATCTCCATGGCCCATGCCGAGTCGAACTCGTGGAAGACCAGGTGGACCTGGCTGGTCGGCTCGCTCGACCGGCGGGTGCGGCGCCGGTAGCGGTGGCGTTCGAGGCTGGCCTCCACGCGCGCCCGGGTCTCGTCGGCGACGTCGGCGCGTCCGTTGAGGACCTTGGAGACGGTCGCCACCGAGACGCCCACCTCGCTGGCGATGGTGGCGATCGTCGCGGCCCGCTGCCCGCCTGCTGGATCGGTACTGGTCACGGAGGTGCCCTAGCTGCGGGGTGTCGAAAGTTTCGACACATCTACTGAAACAAGCTGTGCCCATGGGGTGGGCAGATGGCGAATATACGGCACTGGGTGGGGCCAGGCCAGGCTCAAAAGCTGCTGTCACGCCTATTGACACCCGTTCTGCCACGTCCTTAGGCTGCCCGACACATTAAGCAAGAATTTCGAAAGTTTCGACTCCGCCCACTCTTTTCCTGCCGCCTCCTGGAGGTCGGCCCGGTCCTGCGCATGGCCGAACCAGCGCCAGGCGACGTGGGCGTGCGTCGCCCATCCACCGCACGGAGGCCCGACGATGAGCACGATGGGGACGGTGGACCTGCCGTCCGAAGCCTCTGGCGCGGGCGGGCGGAAATCCGCCCGGACCCGCCCCAAAGGCCGTAAGACTGCCAAGGGGGCAAAACGGTCCTGGCGGCAGTCGCTGCGCCGCGACTGGCAGCTCTATTCGCTCGCGGTACTGCCGCTGCTGTTCTTCGCGGTCTTCCGCTATCTGCCGATGCTCGGGAATGTCATCGCCTTCCGGCGATATCACCCCGGCGGCAGCATGTTCGGCGACCAGTGGGTGGGCTGGCGCTACTTCAAGCTCTTCTGGCACGACCCGCAGTTCTGGCACGTCTTCACGAACACCCTGCTCATGGGCGTGCTGACGCTGGTCTTCGCCTTCCCGATGCCGATCGTGCTGGCGCTGCTGCTGAACGAGGTGCGCAGCCGCAGGTTCAAGAAGATCGTGCAGTCGGTCTCCTACCTGCCGCACTTCCTGTCCACGGTCATCGTGGCCGGCGTGGTCATGCAGTTCCTGGCCGCCGACGGCCCGGTCAACCAGGCGGTCAAGCACTTCGGGCACAAGCCGATCCTGTTCATCCAGGAGCCCGGCTGGTTCCGCTCCATCTACGTGTCGTCCGAGCTGTGGCAGACGGTCGGCTGGGGCACGATCCTCTACCTGGCCGCGCTCACCGCGATCGACGACAACCTCTACGAGGCCGCGCGGATCGACGGCGCCAACCGGTGGAAGCAGACCTGGCACGTCACGCTGCCGGGCATCCGGCCCACGATGGTCACGCTGCTGATCCTCAACATCGGCACGTTCATGGCGGTCGGCTTCGAGAAGATCCTGCTCCTCTACAACCCGCTGACGTACCCGACGGCGGATGTCATCTCCACGTACCTGTACCGGATGGGCGTCGTCTCCAACAACTTCAGCTACGCCGCCGCGATCGGGCTGTTCGAGTCCCTGATCGGGCTGGTGCTGATCGTCTCGGCCAACCGGATTTCGCGTCGCACAGTGGGGACGAGCCTGTGGTAGCCCTGGACACAACCGCCACCGAGGACCGGCCGTCGATGCGGCCGGACGGGATCCGCGTCAGCCGCGGTTACCGGGTCTTCCAGGTGGTCAACACGCTGATCCTGCTCGGCGTCGTCGTCGTGACGCTCTACCCGGTCGTCAACATCGTGGCCCGCTCCTTCAGCGAGGACGGCTACATCCGGTCGGGCAAGGTCAACCTGTGGCCGCGCGGCTTCAACGTCACGACCTACAAGGCCGTGATGGGCAACTCGCTGTTCTGGACGGACTATCGCAACACGGTCGTCTACACCGTCGTCGCCACGGTCGTCGCGATGGTGCTCACCACCTGCTACGCGTACGTGCTGTCCAAGAAGGACCTGCGCGGCCGCGGGGTGCTGGTCGGGATCGCCGTCTTCACGATGTTCTTCACCGGCGGCCTGATCCCCAACTACGTGCTGGTGACCACGCTCGGGCTGAAGAACAGCGTGTGGGCCATCGCGCTGCCCAACGCGATCAGCGTGTTCAACCTGCTGGTGATGAAGGCCTTCTTCGAGGGTCTGCCGGTGGAGCTGGAGGAGGCCGCCGCGATCGACGGCCTGAACACGTACGGCATCCTGTGGCGCGTCGTGCTCCCGCTGTCCAAGGCGGTGCTGGCCACGATGGTGCTCTTCTACGCGGTGTCGTTCTGGAACTCGTGGTTCACGGCCTTCCTCTACATGGACCACTCCGACCTGATGCCGGTCACCGTCTACCTCCGCAACATGATCGCCGGTGCCACGGGCGGCACCTCGGTGGGCTTCTCGGAGGCGGACGCGACCGCGATCGGCGCCAACATCCAGGCCGTGACGATCGTCCTCACCACCCTTCCGATCCTGGCCGTCTACCCCTTCGTCCAGCGCTACTTCGTCTCCGGGGTCACGCTCGGCGCCGTCAAGGGCTGACCCCCGCGAGCGCCGCCGCGGGCCGCGACCGCGGCCCCGTACGACAAGCCCTGCCACACCCGTCCCATACCACCCCCTACCCCGAACTCCCGCGCCACGCGGGAATGGAGTCCCCCATGAACAACATCTCCCGGCGGTCGATGCTGATCTCGCTGGGCGCCACCCTCGGCGCCGCGACGCTCGGACTGAGCGCGTGCAGCAGCGACAGCGGCGACGACAAGAAAAGCTCGGACCTGTCGAAGAACAGAGAAGACGCCATGGACAAGTTCGGCGTCGGCGACCAGTTCAAGGCGAGCAAGCCGTTCACCCTCACCACTCTGCTCAACGACAACCCCGGCTACCCGGAGAAGGGCAACTGGCTGTTCTGGACGGAGCTGGCCAAGCGCACCAACGTCACGCTCAAGCCGACCGTCGTCCCCTTGAGCGACTACGAGAACAAGCGCAGCGTCATCATCGGCGCCGGCGACGCGCCGTACCTGATCCCCAAGACCTACCCGGGCCAGGAGGCGACCTTCGTCTCCTCCGGCGCGATCCTGCCGGTCAGCGACTACGTCGACCTGATGCCCAACTACCAGGACAAGGTCAAGAAGTGGAACCTCCAGGGTGACGTCGACACCGTCATCCAGGACGACGGCAAGTACTACGTGCTGCCGGGCCTGCACGAGGACGTCTGGATCGACTACACCTTCGCGATCCGCACCGACATCCTGGACGCACTGGGCCTGCAGATGCCGAAGACGGTCGACGACCTCTACAACGTCCTCAAGGCGATGAAGGCCGCGCACCCCGACCTGTACCCGATGACGGACCGCTGGAGCCAGCCCACCCCCGGCGGCGCGATGCTCCAGACCTTCGGCCAGGCCTTCGGCGCCGGGTACGGCGGCGGCTGGGGCTACGCCAACGCCAGCTACGACAGCGCCTCCGACAAGTTCGTGCTGACCGGCGCGATGGACCAGTACAAGGCGATGCTGGAGTTCGTCGCGAAGCTGGTGAAGGAGAAGCTGCTCGACCCGGAGAGCTTCACCCAGACCGACGACCAGGCCAACGCGAAGTTCACCGCGGGCAAGTCGTTCGTGATCTCCACCAACGCGCAGGAGCTGGTCAACACCTACCGTCCGGGTCTGGCCAAGTCGGTGCCCGCCGCCAAGGTCACCAAGATGCCGGTGCCGACCGGCCCGGCCGGTGACGTCAAGGTGGGCCTGCGCCTGGAGAACGGCCTGATGATCTCCAAGAAGGCGCGCGACTCCAAGGACTTCGTCGCGATGATGCAGTTCGTGGACTGGCTGTTCTACTCCGACGAGGGCCAGGTCTTCGCCAAGTGGGGCGTCGAGGGCGTCACCTACACCAAGGACGCGGCCGGCAACTTCAAGCTCACCAAGGACGTCGACTACATCGGCCTCAACCCGACGGCGACCAAGAAGCTGAACGTCGACTTCGGCTTCGCCAACGGCAACTTCGCGTACGGCGGCAGCACCCAGCTGCTGGAGTCCGTCTTCTCCGACGAGGAGAAGGAGTTCCAGAAGATCATGACCGCCCGCAAGACGCTGCCCGTGCCGCCCCCGCACCCGCTCAACGCCGACGAGCAGGAGCAGTTCTCGCTCTACGAGGCGCCGCTGAAGGACTACGTCCAGCAGCAGACCCTGGACTTCATCCTCGGCAAGCGCTCCCTCAGCGACTGGGACAAGTTCAAGAGCGAGCTCAAGGGCAAGAACGGCGACCAGTACCTGAGCCTCATCAACGGCGCCTACGACCGCTACAAGAGCAAGAAGAACGGCTCCGACAAGAGCTGACGCTCCTGTGATGTGCCGCCAGGCGGGGATTCTCCCACCGGACCGGCCGGCCACCGACGCCACGAACGCACCCTCGCAAAGGACCACCACTGTGCGGATCTCAGTACCCGACCAGCCCTCAGGACACCTGACGGACGCGTGGCGCTTCTGCGTCGGGACCGGCCGGTTCGACCTCGCCCTGCGGCGCGACTACCAGGACTCGCTCGCCCTCGTCCAGCAGGACATCGGCTTCCGGCACATCCGCGGCCACGGCCTGCTGAGCGACCAGACCGGTGTGCACCGCCCCTACGAGCACGCCGGGAAGCGGCACGTACGGCACTCCTTCACCTACGTCGACCAGGTCGTCGACGCCTACCTCGACCTCGGCATCAAGCCCTTCGTCGAACTCGGCTTCATGCCGCAGGGGTTGGCGTCCGGCGAACAGACGGTCTTCTGGTGGAAGGGCAACGTCACCCCGCCGCGCGACTGGCGCGAATGGGCGGACCTGGTCCGCGGCACGGTCGCGCACCTCGTCGACCGCTACGGCCTCGACGAGGTGCGCACCTGGCCCATCGAGGTGTGGAACGAGCCCAACCTCCCCGACTTCTGGCAGGGCGCCGACCAGGACGCCTACCACCGCCTCTACGAGATCAGCGCCGCGGCGGTCAAGGAGGTGGACGCCGGACTCCAGGTCGGCGGGCCCTCGCTGGCGCCCGGCTACCAGCCGCACTGGATGACCGGCTTCGCCGACTTCGTCGAATCCAGCGGCGCCCCCTGCGACTTCGTCAGCCGGCACGCCTACTCCACCGGCCCCGCCCAGCACGTCCCCTTCGGGGTACACCAGACGCTCGGCCCCGCCGCGATGCTGCTGGAGCAGTTCGCGGCGCCGCGCGAGCAGCTCGCGGGCAGCAAGCTCGCCGAACTGCCCGTGCACATCACGGAGTTCAACTCCTCCTACCGCCCCGACAACCCGGTGCACGACACCGCGCTGCACGCCGCGTACCTCGCGCCCGTGCTGGCGGGCGGCGGCGAGCTGGTGGACTCCTTCTCCTACTGGACCTTCAGCGACATGTTCGAGGAGGTCGGCATCCCCACCGCGCTCTTCCACGGCGGTTTCGGGCTGCTCACCCACCGGCAGATCAAGAAGCCCACCTACCACCTGTACGCCTTCATGGCCCGGATGGGCGACGACGTCCTCGCGCGCGGCGCCGACCACCTCGTCACCCGGCACCCCGACGGCCGGGTCACCGTCCTGGCCTGGGCCCCCGTGGACCACACCGGCACCGGCGACGTCACCGACGGCCACACCGTACGGCTGTCCGTCCCGGTCGGCGGCCCCCCGGACGCCACCGTCTACGCACACCGCTCCTCGGTCTCCGAGGACGCGGGCAACGCGTACGCCGCGTGGACCGAGATGGGCCGCCCCCTGTCGCCCGACCGCCGGCAACTGGCAGCTTTGCGGGAGGCCGCCGAGCCGTCCCGCATCCACCGCTCGCTGCCCGTTGCCGGCGGGAGGGTCGAGGCCGACCTCGTCCTGGGCCGCCACGAGGTCACCCTGCTGGAGCTGACCCCGGTCACCGACCACACCCCGCAGTGGTGGGACGAGCGCCGGATGCTCGGCCTCGACCCCACCGCCGACTCGACGGGAGACCCGGCATGAGCGCCGCGTCCGCAGCCCGCAAGGAATTCGGCGAGGGCCCGCTGGCCCGCGCCGCCGCCCTCGTCTACAGCCTGCTGGTGATCGAGGTGCTGCTGCTGGTCGCGGTGGCCCCCGGCCTGCTCGTGCTCGGGCTGCTCGACCGCGACGCGAGCAACGTGCCGCTCGCCGCACTGTGCGCGCTGCCCGCCGGACCGGCCTGGTCCGCCGGGCTCTACGCGTGGCAGCGGCGCAGCCGCGACCTCACCGAACTGCACCCGGCGCGCGCCTTCCGGCGCGGCTACCGCGCCAACGCGGCCGACGCGCTGAAGGTGTTCACGCCCTGGCTGGTCGCGATGGCGCTCGTCGCCACCGTCCTCACCCACCGCGACGCGTCGGGCGTGCCGGGCTGGTGGACCGGGTTGCTCGCCGTCTTCGCCGCCGTGTCCGCGCTGTGGATGGTCAACGCCCTGGTGATCAGCGCCCTGTTCAGCTTCCGCACCCGCGACACCGCCCGGCTCGCCGCCTTCTTCCTGGTGCGCGGCTTCAAGGCCACGATCGGCAACCTGTGCGTGCTGGCCGCGGCCTTCGCCGTCACCCTGGCCGGCGCGCAACTGCTGCCCCTCCTGCTCGCGTCGGTCGTCGCCGCCGCGACACTCGTCAACAGCCGACCGATGATCGACGCGATCCGCGAGGAATTCACCGCATGAGCCTGCCCGTCACGCCCAGCACGCCCTTCGGCGGGGACTACAACCCCGAGCAGTGGCCGGAGCACGTGTGGAAGGACGACTACCGGCTCTTCGACGCCGCGCACATCGACACCGTCACCCTCGGCGTCTTCGTCTGGGCCAAGACCCAACCGGCCGAGGACACCTACGACTTCACCGTCCTGGACCGGGCCGTGGACGAGGCCGAGGCGCACGGCCGCCGGATCTGCCTGGCCACCGGTACCGGCGCGCACCCCGCGTGGCTCGCCCGCGCCCACCCCGACGTGACCCGCACCGACTTCGAGGGCCGCAAGCACCGCTTCGGCCAGCGCCACAACTCCTGCCCCAGCTCCCCGGCCTTCCGCCGCCTGTCGGCGGAACTCGCCGCCCGCGTCGCCGAGCGCTACGCGGGACGGCCCTCGGTCATCGCCTGGCACATCGGCAACGAGTACGGCGGCGCCTGCTACTGCGACCTGTGCGCGGCGGGCTTCCGCGACTGGCTGCGCGAGCGGTACGGGACGCTGGAGGCGCTCAACACCGCCTGGTACACCGACTTCTGGTCGCACACCTTCTACGACTGGGACGAGATCGAGCCGCCGTCCGCGCTCACCGAGCACTGGCGCGGCCCCGACCACACCGCCTTCCAGGGCATCACCCTGGACTACCTGCGCTTCATGTCCGACGCGATGCTCGCCAACTTCCGCGACGAGAAGGCCGCGATCCGCCGCTTCAGCCCCGACCTGCCGGTCACCACCAACTTCATGGGCATGTACCGGCCGATCGACTACCACCGCTGGGCCGAGCACCTGGACTTCGCGTCCTGGGACAACTACCCGCCGGAGAACACCACCCCGGCGTGGATGGGCCTGAGCCACGACCTGATGCGCGGCCTCAAGGGCGGCCAGCCGTTCTGGCTCATGGAGCAGGCCCCCACCACGACCGCGTGCCGCGACGTCAACCCCGTCAAGCGGCCCGGCGTGATGCGGCTGTGGAGCTGGCAGGCGATCGCGCACGGCGCCGACGCCGTCCTGTACTTCCAGATGCGGGCCTCGCGCGGCGCGAGCGAGAAGCTCTTCGGCGCGGTCGTCAACCACGCCGGACGGGACGACACCCGGGTCTTCCGCGAAGTGGCCGCGCTCGGCCGTGAGTTGGCGGACTTCGGCCCGGTCGCACTGGGCGCCCGTACCCCGGCGAAGGTCGCGCTGCTCTTCGACTGGGACAGCTGGTGGACGCTGGAGATCTCCGACGGCCCCAACCGCCACGTCCGCTACCCGCAGGTCGTGCTCGGCTACTACCGGGCGCTGTGGGAGGCGGGCGTCGACGTCGACGTGATCCCCGTGACCGCCGCACTCGACGGCTACGACGTGGTCGTGGCCCCCGCCCTGCACATGGTCAAGGGCGACCTCGCCGAGCGCCTCGAAGCCGTCGCCCGGCGCGGCGGCTCGGTGCTCGCGAGCTACCTGTCCGGCCGGGTCGACGAGAGCGACAACGCCTTCCTCGCCGACGTGCCCGGCCCGCTCGCCCCGCTCATGGGCATCCGCATCGACGAATGGGACGCCCGCGAGCCGGAGTTCAGCAACCCGGTGCTGCTCGGCTCGGGCCCGGACGCCGTGGAGTCCGCGGCCCGGCTGGTCTTCGAACTGGTCATCCCGCAGGGCGCCGAGCCGGTCGGCAGCTACCGGGCCGACTTCTACGCGGGCACCCCCGCCGTGACCCGCAACTCCCACGGCACCGGCTGGGGTTGGTACGTCGCCGCCGGGCTCGACCAGACCGGTGTCGACTGGGTCGTCCGCCAGGTGCTGGACACCGCCGGGGTCGCCACCCGCCACCCCGGGCTGCCGCACCTGGAGACCGCCGTCCGCGTCGCCCCCGACGGCACCCGGCTGCTCTTCCTGCTCAACCACAGCGACCAGCCGGTCACCGCACCGGCCACGACCGGCGGCACCGACCTGCTCACCGGCGACACCTTCGCCACCGGCGAGCAGATCCCCCTCGACGGCCACGGAGTGCGGGTGCTGCGCGAGCACTGACTCCCCGCGCTCCACGGCCCGTTGACGCCGCCGCCCCTTCCTGCCGGGGACGGCGGCGTCGTGCTCCGTCCTCCCGGCTACGGGATGAGCCGGCCGTGCGCGTCGGGCACCCCCGACTTGCGCAGGAAGTACGCGTTCACCTGGTCGCGCCACTCCCCGGCGCACCGCACCTGCTCGTGCAGCCGCTCCAGCACTCGGGCGTACAGGGCGGCGTCCACAAGTCCCGTACCCGCCAGCTCCGTCCACCGCTCGCGCATCGCCGCCGCCTCGTCGGCGCCCGCGAAGTGCGTGTCGTAGATGTGCTGGACGACGGTCACCCCGCTGTGCAGCACATGCCCGTACGGCACGTGGTGGAAGAACAGCAGCAGCTCGTCCGGGCAGGTCGCCAGGTCCTCGTAGACGTCCGACCAGGGCCGCGGGTACTGCCCGGTGTAGCCGGTGCCGGTCGCGCGGGTGCGGTCCACGCCGATGCCGTCGCGGTCGGCGAAGTGGTAGGTGCCCCACGGCTGGTACTCGTAGCCGTCGACGTCCGGCCCGTAGTGGTTGCCCGGCCGGACCATGAAACCGACGCCGAGCGGCGCGGTGTAGCGCTCGTACGTCCGCCACGAACCGTCCATCAGCGAGTGGAGGGTGCGGCGCAGCGGCTCCGGGTCACGCTCGCGCGACAGCAGGGAGACGAACGTCAGACCGATCCACTCGTCCAGCAGCGCCAGCGGGTCCGCCGCCGGATCCCACGCGAGGCGGCCGAACGCGTAGAGGTTGGCCTGCGCGAGCGGGTGCCCCGTCCAGTACGGGTCGTCGCCCACGTTGGAGACGGCCACCAGGCCGCCGCCGGTCACCGGGTCCGCGGCCAGGTCCGCCACCGACCGGCCCGCCTCGCCCCACGGCCGGAAGCCCAGCACCTCGCTCCACATCGGGCCGAGATAGCACACGTGCCGCTGCTGCCCGGTGTACTCCTGCGTGACCTGCAGCTCCACCGCGAGCTTCGTGCGCGGCATCGCCGCGACGACCGGCGAGACCGGCTCGCGGGTCTGGAAGTCGATCGGCCCGTACTTGACCTGGAGCACCACGTTGTCCGCGAACTCCCCGTCCTGCGGGGCGAAATGGTCGTACGCGGCGCGCGCCCGGTCCGTCGAACGGTCCCGCCAGTCCTGCTGGTGGTTGTAGACGAACGCCCGCCAGTGCACCTCGCCGCCGTGCGGTGCGAGGGCCGCGCCCAGCATGTTCGCGCCGTCCGCGTGCGTGCGGCCGTACGCGAACGGGCCCGGCTGGCCCTCGGAATCGGCCTTCACGACGAAGCCGCCGAAGTCCGGGACGGCGTCGTAGACGCGCGCGGCCGCGGCGGCCCACCAGTCCCTGACCGTCCCGTCCAGCGGATCGGCGGTGCTGAGATCGCCGAGGACGACGGGCGCGGCGAAGTTCACCGACAGGTGCAGCCGGATCCCGTACGGCCGGAAGACGTCTGCCAACTCGGCGACGTCACCGAGCCGTTCGGTGAGCAGCCGGGTCTCGGCGGCGTGCACGTTGACGTTGTTGACGGCGACCGCGTTGATCCCGCTCGCCGCCAGCAGCCGCGCGTACGCCCGCACCCGCGGGAAGTCCCGCAGCGGCTCGCCGTCCCGCCAGAAGATCGACCCCCCGGAATACCCGCGCTCCACCGCGCCCATGACCGGGTGGACGGTCAGGTTGTCCCAGTGGTCCAGCATGCGGGTACGCAGCGCGGGCCGGTGCGTCGTCGCCCCGAAGTCGTCACCGAACGCGTCCTCCCCGAGCCGGACGACATGGAAGAACCCGTACAGCAGCCCCGCCGCATCCTCGGCCACGACCCGGGTGACCCTGTCCCGCCGCTCCAGCACATAGCCCTCCGCCCCGGCGTCACCGCCGAGCGCCAGCACCAGGTCGCACCCGTCACCGCCGTCGGCGCTCCCCCCGTACTCCCCGCACGCCCGCTCCACCTCCGCCCGCACGGTGTCCGCCACCCCACCGGCCACCCCACCGGCCGCGTCCACCCGCACCCGCCGTGTCCCGACCGCCCGAAAAGCCTCCGGCGGAAGCCAGGCCGCATGCACATCGGTCGTCGTGTCCATCGTCACGGAATTTCCCGTCTCGTCGCGTACGCGCGTGCCGCGCCGTGCTCTCCCGACGAATCTACTCACTGCGATTTACCGGGTAAATGCCCTGGTGGGAGTGTGTGCGAGATATTCGGTGGACCGAAATGTTTCGAAGCGGAGAGTAAGCGGGCGGGCGTCTTGCGAATACCCCCGCTCATATGACGGCGGGCGTATTCGGATGATCTCCGCCGCGGAATTCGACCGCGTCTCCGGGCGAAGCGCCCTATCCTGCTCCTCCGGCGCCGCCGCGACCGTCGGCGGCGGAGAAGGGGGAGGCGCTGTGCCGGATCTCGCGGCAGCCCGTGCGGCGCTGCGCACGCTGGAGGGGCGCCCTCTGACCGCCGTAGGCCGCGCCGCGACCCTCGTGTGGTTCACCTTCGGTGACGAAGTGCCGTGGGCCGACCCGCGGGGCGGCCCGTCGGTGCGCGAACTGGCCCTCCACCTGCAATGCCGGTGGCGGCTCACCCGCGGTGCCGCGGTGATGGCCGAGGAGGGCGACCTCTTCCGTCCGGGAACCCGCGCGGGGGCTCGGACGGGGGCCCGCGCCGGGTTCACCGCCGGAGGTGAGATCGGCACGTCCCGGTTCGACGACCGCGCCGAGGCCGTCACGCGGCTCGTCGCCCGGGAGGGGCCGGTGGTCGACGCGGTGAGCATCGGCGAGGAGTTCGACCTCCGGCTGACGCTGTCCACGGGCATGGCCCTGGAGGTCTTCCCTGCCGCACGCGCGGGACGGGAGGACTGGCGCTTCCTCGGCTCGGCGGAGGGCGGGCGGCACTACGTGGTGGAGAACGGCGCCGTGTACACGGTCTGACCGTCCGGCGCCCCGGGCAGGAGGGCGGCGGCTCCGGCTACGGGACGTTCCAGGCGGACAGGACCGGCTGCCCGTCCTCCGTGGCGAGGAAGCTCAGGGTGCCCGGGTGCGGGTGGGCGAGCAGGCGGCTCGCGGACGGGTCCAGGCCGAGCCAGCGGACGGTGAGGACGCGGGCGAGGTGGCCGTGCGCGACGACGGCGACGTCCCCCTCGTCCAGCAGCGGACGGACCCGGTCCAGCACCGCGTCCGTGCGCGCGGCCACCTCCGCGAGGCGCTCCCCGGGGTGCTCGGCGTCGCCCGGCACCACACCGTCGCGCCACAGGTCCCAGCCGGGGCGGGCCGCGCGGATCTGCTCGGCGGTCAGGCCCTCGTAGCCGCCGTAGTCCCACTCCAGCAGGTCGGGATCGGGCTCGGCGCCGGTCAGCCCGGCCAGCTCGGCCGTGCGCACCGCGCGGCTCAGCGGGCTGGTGAACACCGCGACCAGGCTGCGGCTGGCCAGCCGCGGCGCGAGCGCACCGGCCGCGGCCTCACCCGCCGCGGTCAGCGCGACATCGGTCCGTCCGGCGTGCCGGCCCGACAGGCTCCACTCGGTCTGGCCGTGCCGGATCACCATCAGCTCACCCATGGCCGCGCACGCTACCCGATCGCGCGGCCCCCCGGCATGCGCCCGCCGCCGCCCCGGCGCATGCTGGGAAGCGGTGGCGGACGCCCCGCCCGCGGTGCCGTGCGGCCCAGGACCGGCGGATCGCGGAAACCGGGGCCTCCCGCGGAAGGGAGCAGGCCGTGCCCGCTCTGCATCTCCAGCTGACATCGTCCATGAGCCCCTCCGAGGTGATGGGGGTACTGACCGACTTCAGCCCCGCCCGGGTCGACGAGTGGCCCTCGATCGACGCGGACCACTTCGAGGTCCACGAACGCGGCGACACCTGGGCCGAGGTGACCGAGGGCAACGAGAAGTCGTTCGAACGCGCCCGCTACGAATGGGACCCGGCCGCGCACAAGGTCACCGTCACCACCCGCGAGTCCAAGCCCTTCGGGCCGGGCGGCTGGGTCTTCGACCTCACCCCGGACGGCGACGGCACCCGCATCGACATCGAACTCCAGCGCCACCCGACGACGCTGACGGCGAAGGTGCTGTCCACGATCATCCCCTTCGCGGGCCCGGTCTTCCGCAAGTCGTTCCGGGAGCCCCTGAAGACGACTTAGGCGTTTCCGGCCACGAGGCGGGTGACGCCCACGTCGATGTTGACCTTCGAGTTGGTCGAAGCTCGATGATGGCGAGGTGCCGCATTCCGAGTTGATGCCTATCGGGGTCTTCGCCCAGCACACCGGTCTGACCGCCAGCGCGTTGCGGTTCTACGCCGACTCCGGGCTGCTACCCCCTGCCGAAGTGGACCCGGTCTCCGGTTACCGCTACTACGGCGCTGAACAGGGAGCACGGGCGACCGCGCTGCGTCAGCTCCGCGAGATCGCCATGCCCCTGGCTGCGGTGGAGGAGGACCCCGGCGTTCGGCTCCCCGCCACCGTGACGGGCCCGGCCCTGGAGATCCGGTTCGAGATGACCACGCTCTATCCCGCCGTGAGCACGGCCATCGGCCCCGACGTGATGCTCGACCTGAGGGGACACGACCGACCCGTCACGGTCCGCTCCGCCGACCGCGGCGATCTCATCACCCTGGCCATGCCCGTCCCGTCCGACCACCCGGCCTGAGAACGACGAGGAACACGTCATGCCTACCGCCCCCGCCGGCCCTGACCCGACCATGGAGGCCATCGGCCGGGCCGTCGCCGAAGGCCGAACGGGCAGCACTCTCACCGCCCGCCGCAAGCTCCTGGACCTGTGGTCGACGATCGGCGTCACCGGCGACCCGCTGCACCGTTGCTCACTCGCCCACTACCTGGCAGATCTCTACGAAGATCCCGCGCAGGCCCTCGCCTGGGACGTGCGGGCCCTGGACGCCGCCGACGCCGTGACCGAACAGCGTCTCCAGGACCACCACGCCGGCCTCCACATCGCCGGGTTCTACCCCTCCCTCCACCTCAACCTGGCCGACAACTACCGGCGACTGGGGTCCTTCGACGCAGCCACGGAACACATCGACGCGGCCAACCAGCGCGCCCCCCACCTCCCCCAGCAGGCATACGGTGCCCTCGTGCGCACCGCCCTCGACGAGGTGGCGGAGGCCATCTCCCGGCGGGACACCACCAAACGCCCCTCCGCACCCGGCCCCACCGCATGACGCGCGGGAACGCTCCCGATGCGGGCGCAGTTGCGGCCACCTGCTGGACATGGCCGACCTCCCCAATGTCACGATCCAGGTGATGGACCTGCGTGCGACCCCGCACCCCGGGCTGCTCGGTCTGTTCGAGGTCGTTCGCTTCCCTGGCCCGTGGCCGACCGTGGTCAGCCAGGAGAATCTGCGGGGCGGGTACTTCGCGGAGGGAGCGGACGACGTGAAGGTCTTCGAGAACGCCTTCGAGCGGGTGGTCGCCACGGCACTCTCCGTGGACGACTCACTGGTGAAGATCAAGAAAATAATGGAAGGAAGCGGGACGTGACTCCCAACAAGGAAGAGCTGTACGCCGTCGATCTGTCCGCCGCAGCCTGGCGGAAGTCGTCCTTCAGCAACGGCGGTGAGCACTGCGTCGAGATCACCGACCTCCCCGGCGGAGGCGTCGCCCTGCGGGACTCGAAGAACCCGTCCTTCCCGGCGCTGCGGTACACCGCCGAGGAGTGGGACGCCTTCCGGAAGGGCGTGGCCGCCGGGGAGCTGTGAAGGTCGGCCCCCACGGCGTGGCATCGCAGAACGGCCCTCCCCGGATCCGGGGAGGGCCGTGTGGGTGCGGGGGGCCTACCCGGCGCGCGGTGGGGTGGTTGCGGGGACCTCGGGGAGGGACAGGAGGCCCGCGAGGAGGGTGAACAGGGTGAGGAGGAGGACGGTGGCCGCGGGGCCGGGGGAGTTCCCGACGGCGCGCGCGCCGATCAGCCACCAGAGGGGGGTGCCGGCCAGGATCAGGAGGTGGTTGCCTCTTTCGCCGAGCAGGCGCATGCCCGCCCACAGCAGGACGGGCATCGACGTCAGGCCGACGGCCAGGGCGAGCAGGGCCTCGGACCAGCCCGCGCCCATCGCGCCCGAGGCGGCCGCGGACACGTCGTCCGACCACTCCACCAGGCGGTGCCACACCGTGTAGTCGGCCGTCGCCGCCGCCGCGGACACGAGCGTTCCCTTGGTCCCGCGGACGACCACCGTACGTCTCGTCATCCGCCCATCCTCGCGCCCGCGCGCGGCGCCGTGGGACGGACCGGCGTCAGCCGATCGTCACCACGCGGGCCCAGTCCGGTGGGGGAGTGGGGTGGTAGTGGTCGGGGGTGTCCTCGGTGATGCGGGGTGGGCGGGGGAAGAGGCCGATCACCGTGCGGCAGGGCGGGGCGTGGGCGGGCCAGGGGGTCTGGCCGTCGGTGAGGGCCACGATCACGTCGGGGGAGGGGTGGGCGCGCAGGGCGCGGGTGAAGCCCTCGCGCAGGTCCGTGCCGCCGCCGCCGATCAGCGGGATGGCGTGGGTGGTGGTGAGGGGGCGGACGGCGGCGGCCGCCGCGTCGCACGCGAGGACGCCGACGAGGTCGCGGCGGCCGCCCACCGCCGCGGAGATCGCCGCGATCTCCAGCAGGGCGCTGCCCAGTTCGGCGTCGCTCACCGACCCCGAGGTGTCCACGATCACGCGCACCCGCGGCGGCGTACGGCGCAGGCTCGGCAGCACCGCGCCCGGCACGCTCGCCGAGCGCCGGCCGGGGCGGCCGTACGTGTAGTCCCCGCCCGTGCCGCCGCTCGCCGCCGCGGCCCGCACCGCCGCGCCGAGCAACTGCCGCCAGGGCTGCGGTGGATGGAAGGCCTCCTCCGCCCACCGCTGCCAGCCCTCCGGTACGTCACCGGGGCGGCCCTTGATGCCCTCGGCGACGCGGAAGCGCACCGCGTCCCGCTCGTGCGGCTGCAACTTCCAGGAGCCGCCCGGCCCGAGGTCCCACGCCCGGCCGTGGCCGTCCACGCCGCTGCCGCAGTCCAGCCACTTCAGGCCGCCGGTACGCGGGCCGAGACGGATCTTCTCCAGGTACTCCTCCATCAGCAGACCGGGCTGGAGCCCGAACCACCCCGGGGTGACCGCCCCTTCGGGGAAGGGGAGGCCGTCGCCGAACGCGTCGTCGTTGATCTCGCAGTCCGCGGCGATGTTGCGGCGCAGCCGCTCGGCCGGGCCGTGCTCGTCGTGCTCGCGCGCGTACCGGTCACCGCGGCCCTGGTGGTCGCGCAGCAGGTGCGACACCTCGTGCACCCACACCGACGCCAGCTCCTCGACGGGCGTCGCGGCGACGAAGGCGGGGGCCGCGTAGCAGCGCCAGTACGGGTCCACCGCCATCGTCGGCACCCGCCGGGACGGCACGATGTGCAGCGCGAAGAGCGCGCTCGCGAGGTACGGGCGGGCGCGGGCGGCCAGCAGACGGGCCGCGTAGAGCTTGTCGAGGTCGAGTGCGGGCGGCGGCTCGTCCGCGGGGGCGGGCGGCGCGGGCAGCTCGGTCCGCCCCGGCGTACGGTGCGGCATGAGACGGGGCGTGGGGCGCGGCTCCCCCGCAGACGGGCGCGGGTCCGTGCTCATCGGGCGGCACCCGCCCTCGCCGCCGTACGGGCCGCGGCCGCCGAGGCCTGGCGGGAGATCGTGAACGCCCCGCTCAGCCGGTCGATCGCAGCGGGGACGTCCCAGTCCTCGCGGCGCAGCGCCGCCAGCGTCTTCGCGGGCACCACCACCAGGTCGGGCGCGCCCGTTTCCAGGGCCCGCACCAGCAGTGCCCACGCCGCGTCCCAGCGCGCCCGGGTCGGACGGGAGTGCACGGCGGTCACCACCGCCTCCAGCGCCGCCTGCCGCAGGTCACCCCGCTCCGGCAGCTCCGCGGTGGCCGGGTCGGCGAGCAGCGTCTCGGGGTCGGGCAGCTCCATCCGGTCGATGGCGGCGAGGAGTTCCAGCCCGGGACCGTCGCCGACCGCGCCGCGCGCCAGCAGCGCGAGCACCTCGCGCGGCGAGTCCGCGGCCGTCGCGAACGCCACCAGCCGCAGTGTCATCTCCCAACTCCGGGGCGAGGGCCACGCACCGCCCCTGCGCGTCTCCGACGCCGGGAGCTGGTGAACGAGTTTGGGCCGCGCCCGCAGGAAGCCCGTCACCGCCCGGCGGGCGAACTCGACCGCCTCCGCGAGGCGTTGCGGATCCAGCTCCGGCAGGGCGGCGCGCGGCCACACCCCGCCCAGGCCGCGCACGACGACCTCGTGCTCGTGCGTCCACTGCAGATGCACGAAACGGTTCGCCAGCGGCGGGCTCAGCTCCCAGCCGTCCGCCGCCGACGAACGCGGGTTGGCCGCCGCCACGATCCGTACGCCGGGCGGGAGTTGGAGCGCGCCGATGCGGCGCTCCAGCACCAGCCGCAGCAGAGCCGCCTGCACGGCGGGCGGCGCGGTGGACAGCTCGTCCAGGAAGAGCAGGCCGCGTCCCGCGCGGACCAGCCGCACCGCCCAGTCGGGCGGGGCCATCGGCACACCCTGCACGGCCGGGTCGTCCCCGACGACGGGCAGCCCGGCGAAGTCCGACGGCTCGTGGACGCTCGCGATCACCGTCGTGAGCGGCAGATCCAGCGCGGCGGCGAGCTGCGTCAGCGCGGCGGTCTTCCCGATGCCGGGGGCTCCCCACAGCAGGACGGGGAGGTCGGCGGCGACGGCGAGGGTCAGGGCGGACAACTGGTCGTTGGGACGGTGCTCGGTGCGGGTCGCGCTGAGCAGCGCGAGGAGTTCCCCGGCGACGCCGAGCTGGTCCCTGGCGGGGGCGGTGGGGCTTTCAACGGTCATAGGTCACCTTTGCGTTCGAGGTCGAGGTGTTCGGCCTGGTCGGCCGGACACGAGGGAGCTTGCGGTCGCCCTGCCGGGCGGGCTTCCCGGTGCGGCGGGGGGAACCCGTTTTTCCGGCCGCGCGGAGGGTGCGCATGCCGCGCCGGGCACCCGTTTTCCGGCCGCGCGGGGAGTGCGCATGCCGCGCCGGGCACCCCCAGGGGCTGCGTGGGGGTACCTCCCAGGCGAAGCTCTGGGGGAGAACTGCGCGCTCAGCCCACCACCGGCCGGTGGTCCGGAGCGGACCGAACTGCCCCTTCGGGTCGGTTGCCTACCCGCGCCCCGGTGGGGGCTTGTCGCGCAGTTCCCCGCGCCCCTAAAAACGGGTGCCCCGCGCAGCCCGAAAACGGGTGCCCCGCGCGGCACGCGCAGCCTGAAAACGGGTGCCCCGCGCGGCAGCGCGAGCCCGCCCACCCGCGCGGCGGCGGAAACGGTCACCCCCCCCGCGAGGCCGCGGAAACCGCCACCTGCGCGCCGGCGGGAAAACGGTCACCCCTCGTGGCAGCGAAGAGCTTGCGGGCCCCGCGGGGCAGAGGTGCGGGTCCAGCCGGGGGGCGGGTCAGTGGGTGGCGGCGTGGCGGGGGTGGGAGGTGAAGTCGGTGCGGCGGCGCCGCTCCTCGCGGGTGAAGGGGGCGAACGCCCGCCGTCCGGGCGCGGGCCCGGGTGTGGCGAGGCCCGAGCGGTAGAGCCCGTGGTCGATCCGACCACGGGCCGCCGCTTCGAGCGCGTCCCGCAACCCCCCTTCGCCGAGCCGCGCCGAAGGCCCGAGCAGCGCTTCGACCTCGGCGAGCGCGCCGCGGACGTCGCCGTGCGCGAGGCGGGCGCGGACGTCCGGGAGGCTCTCCGGATGGCGGTGGGCGAGCGCGATGGCCTGGAAGCACGGCAGCGGGGGGCCGTTGAGTTCGGCGAGCAGCGTCTCCCTGCGGACCTCCTCGCCGTCGTGGTCCAGCGCGGTGAGGACACCGCCGACGAGGCCGATGCGGTGCCGCGCCCCCCGGCAGTCGACGTACCGGGGTCCGGCCGCGCCCGGCGGGCCGCCCGGAGGTCCCGCCGCCCGCGCGCGGCCGGGCGCGAGGGCGGCGGCGACCAGCGGGTGCAGCTCTTCCGGTGCGATCAGGCCTGCGGCGAGGAGCGCGAGGTCGGGCGGGATCCAGGTCGCCGCGTCGGGCAGCACGGGCAGTGCGCGCGGCTCACCGTGTGCGGCGGCGGGGCCGAGGCAGCCCCCGCATCCGGCGCGGCAACCCCCCTCCCCGGCAGGGGTGTCGCATCGGTACGCCCCCTCCGCGTACCGTGCGGCGATCCGGGGCGGTGCGCCCGGCGGGGTGTGGATCTCCAGGACGAGCCGTCGCCCGCGCCCGAGCCGTACGGCGACGGTCCCGCCGTGCGGGGAGCCTTCGGCGTGCAGCAGCCGGGCGGCCTCGTCGGCCCACCGCGGTACGGCGGCCCAGGTGTCGGGGCTGTCCGGGGCGGGGTGGGCGCGGGGGTCCCACCCGCGGGTCACGCCGGAGCGTTCGCGCAGCTCGTGTGCCCTTTCCGCGTCCCATACGTGGCGGTGCAGGTCGAGCCGGAAGCGGCGGTCGGGGCGGGCGTGCGGGTGGGTGCCGCAGGAGGGGGCGGGGGTGCGGGTCAGGTCGCGGGTGCCGTCGTGGAGCGCGAGCTGGACGCGCTGGCGGCCGGCCGCCGGTGCGGGCGGTGTGCGGGCGACGAGGTGGAGTGCTCCCTCCGCGGTGGGGTAGCGCGCGAGGGCGAGGGTCACGCCGGGGCGGAGCAGCCCGTCCGGGGCGGTCCTGGGCATGTGCCAGCGCAGCAGGTCGGGCGCCAGCCGCCGCAGGTCCAGGCGGACGCGGGCGGCGAGTTCGCTGCCGTGCGTACGGGCGAGGGAGCGGGGGGTGAAGTCGACGTCGAAGCCCGCGGCGGCGCAGGCTCCCGCCCAGTCGCCGGCGTGGCGGCGGGCGGTCGCGGTGTCGATCATCGGGAGCGGCACGGCGTAACGCCGCACGTGCAGCCACACGGAAAGCCGGGTCTCCGGATTCGCGGATCGAGCCGTGCCCTCGAAGGCGGCGGGCTCGAAGGTCTGAGTGCCCATCAGCACTCACCTTGCGCGAATCGGGCCCCCGTTCTGAAAACAGAAGGAGTAGTCATCGCGCTCACCATAAGCGACCGTGCCGCGCGATGTCACCCCCTCACGGGGGTGCGCGGGTCAGGCGATGCGGGCCCGTACCGCCCGCCGGATGCTCCAGCTGACCCGCCCCTGGTCCAGCTCGAAGGCGAGGTCGGCGGCGCCGGTGAGGAGTAACTGCCGTTCGGTGGCGCGGTGCAGGGTGTCGATCCAGCCCCAGATGGGGTGGTCCTCGGGTGCGCTCGCGCCGTACGTGCGGGCCTGGATGCGTATCCAGGACACCGCGCGGTCCGCGCACTCCACGGGCAGCTGGACGCGGCGGTGCTGGTGGTCCGCGCCGCTGAAGACGTGGTCGATGACGTAGGCCGGCGGTGGTACCGGGTACGCGAACATGCCGTCTTCCACCGTCACCACTCCTGTCCCGGCCAGGGCGCGGCGGTCGGCCCGAGGGTCGCCGCCGTGCCCGCGGCGCCCCCGTGCGCCCGGCGTTGCGTGAGTCACATACGTCACTATCGTGCCGCGGAGCGCATCGCGCAATGCGCTTCCTGATAATTTCATCCTGCGTCCGATCGACCTGGTGTTCTCATCAACTGTGTGTGACACTCGGCTTGTTGACGGATGGTCAGCAAGCTGTGAGCAACCAGGACAACCAGCCCTCGGGGCCCGGTCAGGGGGACGTGTGAGCGAGGAGCGGCCGGCCGCCGCGGGTGGGCCCAGTGCCCCCACCGTGCTGCGCATGATCCTCAGCCGCCGGTTGCAGGAGCGCCGCCAGGAGGCGGGCCTGTCGCTGGAGCAGGCCGCCCGGTCGCTGCGCGTGACCCCGCTCACCATCCGCCGCCTGGAGAAGGCGGAGGTCGCCCTCAAGCCGCTCTACGTCGAGAAGCTGCTCCAGACGTACGGGGCCGGGCCGCGCGAGATCGAGGAGTTCTGCGCGCTCGCCGAGCAGGCCAACGAGCCCGGCTGGTGGTATCCGTACCGCGATGTGCTGCCCGGCTGGTTCAAGGCGTACGTGAGCCTGGAGACCGGCGCGCGGGCGCTGCGCACGTACGAGCCGCACTACGTCACCGGACTGCTCCAGACGCCCGACTACGTGCAGGCGTGCCTGCGCGGCGGATTCCCCCACGAGTCCGAGGAGGCGCTCGCCCAGCGCGTCGAACTCCGGCTGCGCCGGCAGAGTCTGCTGGAGCGGGAGGACGCGCCCACGCTGTGGGTCGTCATGGAGGAGGCGGTGCTGCACCGCCAGGTCGGCGGCGCCGCGATCATGCGCGCGCAGATCGAACGGCTGCTGGAGGCCAACGAACTCCCGCACGTCAGCGTCGACATCGTGCCCTTCAGCGCGGGCGCGCACGTCGGCGCCTGCGCGCCCTTCACGTACTTCCGGTTCGCCGAGCCCGAACTCCCCGACATCGTCTACAGCGAGATCCTGTCGGCCGCCGTCTACCTCGACCAGCGCGCCGACGTCTCGACGCATCTCGAAGCGCACAACCGGCTCTCCCTGCTCACCTCCACCCGGGAGAGCACCGCGCTGCTCAACCGCATGCGGAAGGAGTACTCATGACCCCCACCGACTCCCGCGGCCCCGCCTCGGAGGACCGCCCGGAGATCACCGACCTCGCCGTCATCCGGAGCGGCATGCCCGCCCGGGAACTCGGCGACCACGGCTGGGAGTGCCCGTGGAGCGGCCCGAACGGCGGGCAGTGCGTGGAGCTCAAGCAACTCCCCGACGGGCGTGTCGCGTTGCGCCAGTCCACCGACCCGGCGGGCCCCGCGCTCGTCTACACCCCGGACGAGATCCGCGCGTTCGTGCGCGGCGTCAAGGACGGGCTCGCCGACCACTTCGCCGCGTGACGGCTCCCTCCGGCAGGAGGACCGCGGACGCCTGACCGAAAGGACCACCATGAGCACGCCCGGGGCCGAACCGGTGATCGACACCAGCCGCCCGCACTCCGCCCGCATGTACGACCACTACCTGGGCGGCAAGGACCACTTCGAGGCCGACCGGCAGGCCGCCGAGGCCATCGCCGGGGTCTTCCCCGGCATCGGCACCTGCGCGCGCGAGCTGCGGTTCTTCATGCACCGGGCCACCCGGGTGCTCGCCCGTGAGCACGGCATCCGCCAGTGGCTCGACGTCGGCACGGGCATACCCACCGAGCCCAACCTGCACCAGATCGCGCAGTCCGTCGCCCCCGAGGCCCGCGTCGTCTACGCCGACAACGACCCGCTCGTCCTGAAGTACGCCGAGCGGCTGATGCGTACGGCGCCGGGCGGCCGCACCGCGTACGTCCACGCGGATCTGCGCGACCCGAGCGCGCTGCTCAAGTCCCCCGAGGTGACCGACGTCCTGGACCTCGGCCAGCCGGTGGCGCTGTCGCTCAACGCGATCCTGCACTTCGTGCCCGACGACCAGGACCCGTACGGCCTCGTCTCCCGCTTCGTCGACGCGCTCCCCTCCGGCAGCGCGCTCGCCCTCAGCCACAGCACGCCGGAGTTCGCCCCCGAGGCATGGGCGCGCATCGAGGAGATCTACCTCCAGGGCGGCACCCCCGGCCAGGTCCGCACCCTGGAGGAGGGGCAGCGCTTCTTCGAGGGCCTGGACCTCATCGAGCCGGGCATCGCCATGGTCCACACCTGGCGCCCCGACCCCGAGGACGGTCCGCGCGTCGCCGCGCTCACGAACACCGAGGTCTCCGCGTGGGGCGGCGTCGCGATCAAGCCGTGAGCGTACGGGGGCGGTCGGCGCCCCCGCAGCTCAACCCGCCTGCGCTGCGGACTTCTTACGGGCCCGGTACGCGGCGGCCTTCACGCGGTTGCCGCACGACTCCATGCCGCACCAGTGCCGCCGCATGCCGTGCGAGCGGTCCACGTAGATCCGTGTGCACTCCGGGTTGCCGCACTCCTTCAGCAGCGGCACGTCCGGTCCGCTGAGCAGCTCGACCGCCTGCCGGGCCACGGTCGACAGCGCCTCGGCGGGCGCCGCCGCCGTCCACCGGCCCGCGGGCGTCAGCTGCGGCGCGGCGGCGGCTTCGCGGGCCGCCGCGTTCAGCGTCGCGAGGGCGTCCGCGCCGTACGGCTCGTCCCGGCGCCGGGCGCCCACCAGCGCGTAGATCGCCTCGCGGACCTCGCGGGCGCGGACCAGGTCCGCGGGCCCGCTCGGTGTGACGGCGTCCACGACACCCGACTCCACGTACCAGGCGTCGAGGCGGTCGGGCGAGACCAGCGCCTCGAACCGCAGGGTGCGGCGGGCGCGGAGGGTGGCGGCGAAGTCCAGGGCGGGGCTGCCGCAGACGAAGACATGGGTGAGGTCCACGTCACCAGTCTGGGGGGTGAGCCGCCGCGCCGCAACCATGCACGCGCCTGGGGGCGGCCCGGGGTCAGTCGCCGGCCACCACCAGGCGGTAGCCGTAGTCCATGGCGGGGCGGTCCAGGAGATCGGCGTGGCGGCGGTGCCACGCGCCGGAGTCGAGGTCGTCCTGGAGGCGGGACATCGCCGGCTCCACGACCGCGGGCGACATCGTCGCGAACGTCGAGTTCGCGCGGCGCACCGCGGGGTCGAGGTAGCGCTCGGGGCGGCGCCAGTACGCCGCCTGGAAGCCGTCCGTGAAGTCGTGGGGGACGGGGAAGGGCAGGACGGTGTGCGCGCCGAGCGCGGCGGCGACCTCCGCGACGGGCGTGAAGCGGGCGAACTCCATCGCGCGGATCTCGGGGACGTACTCGTCGATGAGCCACAGCCGCGGCTCGTGCGCGGGGTCCCACGTGAAGACGACCTGGCGGCGGGAGACGCGCCGCAGTTCGGCGAGTCCGCGGGCGAGGTCGGGCCAGTGGTGGACCGTCATGACGGCCATCGCCGCGTCGAACGCGCCGTCCGCGAAAGGCAGTTCGGTCGCGCCCGCCCTGACCTTGCGGCGGCCGGGGTGCTGGTCGAGCATCACCTGCGAGGGCTCGACGGCGGTCACCGCCGCGTGCTGCGGCTCGTAGGAGCCCGCGCCCGCACCGACGTTGACGACCGTCTCCGCGCCCTTGAGGGCCGTGCTGATCAGGGCGTGCAGCCGGGGGTCGGGGCGGCGGACGTCGCGGTAGCCGACGCCGATGCTGTCGTAGACCGGGGGAGTCGCAGGTGTCATCCCCCGAGTCCATCAGGACCCGGGGGCCGCGGCCAGAGTTTCACGGTGGGCCGAATGTTGCCCGCCGTGCCGCCCTGCCGCCGTGTCGTCGTGTGCGGCGGGGGTCAGAGGCCCAGGTCGAGGGCGAGGCAGTTGTAGGAGATGAGGGAGCCCGCCGCGTTGTACGCGTCGCGCGCCGGATCCCGCGGCTCGACCTGCTCCTGGACCATGTCCGCGAACCGTACGCGCTCGGGCAGGTGGCCGAACCGCGCCTGCCGGGCCGCCGCCGCGGCCTGCTCCCCCTGTGCTCCCTCCCCGTCGTGGGCCTGCCGTACGACCTTCACGCTCACCGCAGTGCTCGTCACCGTGCTCATCACGGGCCTCCGCTCAGTGGTCCTGGCTGTGCCGTACCTCACGTTCCCATCGTCTGCGTCACCTGTCAAGCCGGTGACGCGAATCGGCGGGTGGATCAGGACGGGTTCGCGACGCCGCCGAGCAGATTGCGGACGAGCGTGTCGGCGAAGGCGCGGTCCAGCGGGCGGGCGGGCAGCAGCAGACGGTGGTAGCAGGCGCCCCACAGCTGGTCGACGAGGCTCTCCAGATCGGTGCCGGGCCGCAGCTGCCCGGCCCGCAGCGCGCCGCCCAGCCGCTCGACGGCGAGGGCGCGGCGCGGCCGCGTGTAGTGCTCGTCGAGGGCGGCGGCGAGGTCCGGGTCGGTCTGCGCGGCGCCGACGAGCTGGGCGATGACGGGGCCGCTGCCCTCCCGGGTGAGCAGGTCGACGAAGGCGTGCAGCTGGGCGGTGAGGTCGGCGGCGAGGTCGCCGGTGTCGGCGAAGGCCAGGGTCTCCTCGGTCGCGGCGAAATAGGCGTCGAGGGCGAGCGCGCCGGGGGAGGGCCACCACTTGTACAGCGTCATCTTGCTGGCCCCGGCGCGCGCGGCCACCTTCTCGAAGGTGATGTCGCGCAGGCCGCTCTCGCGCAGCATCGCGGCCGTCGCGGTGAGCACGGCGGCGCGGACCTCGGCGGCGGGCCGGCGCCCGCGTCCGGGTCGCGCGGCACGCCCGGCGGCGTGCGGGGCGGCGGCGCTGTCGGACGGGCCGCCGGACGGTCGGTCGGGGTGGCCGCCGGACGGGCCGTCGTCGGGGTGGTCGTCGTGCGGACGGTCGGGCATGGCGGGCCTCCCGGTGACTGCTCCTGGTTGCATTATATGGACGACCAGTCTACATTTCTTGATGTGGACGGACAGTCCACAAAAGCAGTGGACCACCGTGCGAGCCAGAGGAGACCGCCATGACCACCACACCCGAGGGCAACGCCACCGGCAGCCGGGTCGCGCTCGTCACCGGAGGCTCGGGCGGTATCGGCCGGGCCGTCGCCGAGCGGCTGGCCGCCGAGGGGCAGTCCGTCGTCCTGCTCTACGGCGGCGGCACGCGGCGCGCCGCCGAGGCGCTCGCCGCCGTCGAGAAGGCCGCGGCCGCCGCGGGCCGCGGCGGGAAGGCGCTCGCGCTGGCCGCCGACATCGCCGACGAGACGGAGATGGCCGCCGTCTTCGACCGCGTCGAGCAGGAGCTGGGCGGGATCGACGTCGTCGTGAACACCGCGGGCGTCATGCTCCTCGCGCCCGTCGCGGAGCTGGACCTCGCCGACCTGGACCGTATGCACCGGGTCAACATCCGCGGCACCTTCGTCGTCTCCCAGCTCGCGGCGCGGCGGCTGCGGGCGGGCGGCGCGCTCGTCAACTTCTCGACCTCCGTGACGCGGCTCCAGCAGCCCGGATACGCCGCCTACGCCGCGTCCAAGGGTGCGGTCGAGGCGATGACGCTGATCCTTGCGCGCGAACTGCGCGGGCGGGACGTCACCGTCAACACCGTCGCCCCCGGCCCCACCGCGACCCCGCTCTTCCTGGAGGGCAAGCCGCAGGAGCTGGTCGACCACATCGCGGGCCTCAACCCGATGCAGCGGCTGGGCAGCCCCGAGGACATCGCCGACTCCGTGTCCTTCCTCGCCGGCCCGCACGGACGCTGGACCAACGGGCAGACGCTGTACGTCAACGGCGGCGCCGCGTAGAGGCGTTCGCGGTCCGCCGAACGGGCGGGGCACCCCACGGACGGGTGCCCCGCCCGACCCCGTGCGCCCGGCCGCCACGATGCGGACGGGCGTTGACGGTGTACAGGACAAGCAGTTAGCTTGCTCGGCATGCAGCGGCCCTACCTGCGCACCCTCACGACCCGCGGTCACGTCGACCTCATGCGGGTCTGCTCTGCTGCCTGTCGTCCCTGCTGAGCGCTTCCGCTCGCGTCGAGGACGCCTGAACCACGCCGCTCCTTCCCTGCGATGACGCACGGCCGCCCGCGGGGCGCCGTGCGGTGACGGCGCGCGTCCCGACGCATTCGTCGACCGCGTAAGTCCCCCCTTCCGTCCGGGTGTTCGCCGCCCAGCGCGCGCCGCCCGGCGGATCCGCCATGCCCGGAGGAGTCCCATGTCCGTGAAGTCCTGGTCCCGTCACGCCGTTTCCGCCGCCGCCCTGGCCGCGCTCGCCGCCGTGCTGCCGGTGAACGGCGCCGCCGCCGCGTCCGGTACGACGGCGGGCGCGCTGCCGCTGCCACCGCTCGACGTCCTGACCGCGAAGCCCGGCACCGCGAGCGGCGACCTGTTCGTGGCCCCCTACGGAGGCGACGGCACGTACGCGAGCGGCGTGGAGATCCTCAGCCACGACGGGCGGCACACCGTGTGGTCGCACGCGGTGCCCGCGGGGCAGACCGCCGCCGACTTCCGCAAGCAAACCTACCACGGCAAGCCCGTCCTGACCTGGTGGCAGGGCACCGGCCTCGGCGGTGTCGCGCAGGGCGTCGACTACGTCTACGACGACCACTACCGCAAGATCGCCGAGGTCCGCGCGGGCAACGGCTACTCCGCCGACGGGCACGAATTCCTCATCACGCGGCGCAACACCGCGCTGATCCTCGCCTACGGCGTCGCGACCGCCGACCTCACCTCGCTCGGCGGCTCCGACCACCAGAAGGTCATCGACGGCGTCGTGCAGGAGGTCGACATCCGCACCGGCAAGGTGCTCTTCGAGTGGAACAGCGCCGACCACGTGCCGTACTCCGAGAGCCGCCAGCCGCTGCCCGCCTCCCCCGACACCCCGTGGGACTGGTTCCACATCAACGCCGTCAAGCCCGACACGGGCGGCAACCTGATCGTCGACTCCCGCAACACCTGGGCCGCGTACGAGATCTCCGGCCGCACCGGCGCGGTGCAGTGGCAACTGGGCGGCAAGAGCAGCGACTTCGCCCTCAAGGCCGCCCCCGGTCAGGTGCTGAACACCAAGGGCGCGATCGTCGCCTGGCAGCACGACCCGGAGCCGCTGGGCGGCGGCCGCTACAGCTTCTTCGACAACGAGTCCGCGGGCATCGCCAACACCGGCACGGGCGCGGTCGACGAACTGCCCTACAGCCGCGCGGTCACCGTCCAGCTCGACTTCCGCAGGCACACCGCCACCCTCGTCGCCTCCGACGACCAGCCCTCCGGCCTCATCGCCTCCTCGCAGGGCAACGCCCAGCCCCTGCCGACCGGCGGCCGCCTCGTCGGCTGGGGCGCCCAGCCGTACGTCTCGGAGTTCGGCCGCACCGGCGACTTGCGCTTCAACGCCCAGTGGCCGAACGGCGTGATCAGCTACCGGGCGTACCGCTTCGACTGGAAGTGACCCGCGCGGCACACACCGGCGCCCGCCCCCGACCGCACGTCCGGGGGCGGGCGCCTCGCCGCCTTCCTAGACCGCGGGCGCGGGTTCGCGCAGCCGGTCCCGGAGCAGGGGCAGCAGGGCGTCGCCCACGCGGGCGATCTCGGAGCGGTAGGGGGTGTCGGACAGGACGAAGTGCGTGACGCCCAGGTCCGCGTAGGCGCGCAGGGCCGAGGCGACCTCGTCGGCGGAGCCGACGAGCCAGGTGGTGCCCGCGCCGCCGCCGCCGAAGCGGCCCGGGGCGGTGTACAGGCAGGTGTCCAGCACCTCGCCGCGCTCGGCCAGGTCGTGCAGGCGCTGCTGGCCGACCGCGCGGCGGCGCTGGGCGGTGAACGTCGCGTCGTCGCCCTGCTTCTCGGCCATCGCCGCGACCTTCGCCTCCGCCTCGCGCCAGGCCTCCTCGGAGGTGTCACGCACGAGCGTGGTGATGCGCAGCCCGAACTCCAGCGGGGCGTGCCGCCGTTCCACCTCGGACGTCAACTCGCGCAGCCGGGCGATGCGTTCGGCGACGCCGTCCAGCGGCTCGCCCCAGAAGAGCTGGACGTCCGCCTCGGCGGCCGACACCCGTTCGGCGGCGGCGGAGGCTCCGCCGAAGTAGAGCCGGGGGGTGCGGCCCCGGTCGGCGCCGTGCGGGCGCGGGCGGACGGTGGAGCCCTCGACGCGGAAGAAGTCGCCGGTGAAGGTGACGTCCTCCTCCGTCCACAACCGCCGGACGAGCTGGAGGAATTCGCGGGTGCGGTCGTAGCGGCGGGCCTGGTCGGTCTGGCCGTCGCCGTACGCCGCCGCGTTGTCGAGGCCGCTGACGATGTTGACCAGCAGCCGTCCGCCGCTGAGCCGGTCCAGGGTCGCGGCGGCGCTCGCGAAGTGCGCGGGCTGCCAGTAGCCGGGCCGGATCGCCACGAGGGGCTGGAAGGTGGTGGTGCGGGCGGCGAGCGCGGTCGCGACGGTGAAGGTGTCCGGCCGCCCCCACCCCGTGCCGAGCAGCGCGCCGCCCCACCCGTGCGCCTCGGCGGCGAGCGCCAGCTCGGTGGAGTAGTCCAGGGTGCCCCACCCGGTCGTCGTGTCGTCGCCGCGGTGGCCCGGCTCGACGGTGTTGGGGATGTACCAGAGGAATTCGTGAGCCATTTCCGGGACTCCGATACGTAAAAGGGCGGCGGGCATTCGCGTACGCCGCCGGGATTCGTCCGTGCGGGAATTGCGCCCAGTGCGGGACCGGCCGTCGATCCGGCGGCACGCCGAAGCCGCGTCCTCGGTGAAGACGCAGGTGGGGCCCGGTGGGCGGGGGAGAGGACGCGACGCGCTCGGCGGGTGGCGGGGAATCAGCGCGTGGCGGGGAAAAGAAGAAGGGGCGCTGTGCGCGTCAGCGCGGACACAGCGCGCTCGCCGACCGCAGAAGGTCGACGTGGCGGCGGGAAACCAGCCTCATGCCTGTGTGCACACCGGAAATGTAATCGACGGGCCGGATGTCTGGCAATGCTCCCCGCGCCTTTCCGGATTCCGCCGCTCCGCCCGGCCCGGGACGGAACCCCCGTTCACCGCCCCCGTTCACAGCCCGGTGACCGAACTCGCCGCCGTGATGTCGTAGGCGAGGGCGATCTCCTCCCGGGCGCCCGGCGGGAGGGTCAGGGTCCAGCGGGCGACGCCCTCGGCGTCCAGGGTGTCGGGGGCGGGGGTGGTGTCGGCGGAGCGCAGCGCGACCTCGACCGCGGAGACCTCGGAGACCGGGACGCGCTCGCGCAGGGTGATGGTGCGGTCGGGGGTGCCGGGGGCCGCGTCGAGACGGGAGACGAAGAGGCGGACGCGCCGGGTCACCACGGTGCGCTGGTTGATCGCGGCCAGGCCCGTGGTGTCGCGGCTCTCCTCGGTGTGCCGGACCACCCGGAAGGTGTCCTCGCTGCCGAAGGCGATCGTGAACTCCTCCCCCGCGGCGGTGAATTCGAGCGTGCCGCGGCCCGTGAAGCCGCTGCCGCGCACCAGGTCGACGGGACCGGCGAGCAGCACGTGTCCGGCCTGGTTGACGAGCCGGGCGACCGTCACGACGAGCGGGGACAGCTCCGGCGCGCAGGTGTGCTCGACCTCGCAGGGGGCCGTGAAGGACGTCAGGTGCACGCGGTGTGGGCGGCCGTCGGACGGGACGGTCACCGGGTGCGGGGCGTGCAGCACCCGCACGTCGCCGCCGTCGTTCAGGCCGGGCAGGGCGGCGGGCCCGGCGGGGGCGCCGACCCGGCGGATCTCCTCCTCGCGCAGATCCACCTCGACCGTGCGCCGTTCCTCGGCCGAGCGGTCCCGCAACGTCAGGACGTCGTCGGCGAGTTCGGGCGGGCTCGCGGCGAGGGTGGGGCGCGCGGTGGACAGTGTGAGCCGTACGCCGGACCAGTCCTCGCCGGTGTCCTGCCACACGAAGGCGTCGGTCTCCAGCCGTACGGTGTGCGGCTGCGGCCCCGGCTGCGAGGTGAGCGTCGCCCGGTAGCCGGGCCGCCACAGCGCGCACGGCACCAGCGCGGACACCCGCAGCTCCGCGGCGCCGGGCGCGTCCGCCTCGACGACCAGCTCCAGGTGCGCCGCGAGGGTGTCCTGCGTGCTCTCGTACACGCTCAACGCAAGGCGTGCCTCGCGCAGTTCGGACTCGATGTCGTGCCGGCGGCGGCGCAGCTTGTGCAGTTCGGCGAGCCGCGGCTCGGCCTCGCTCTCGACGCGGTCCAGCCGGTCCGCCCAGCGCTCGGGGTCGGCGTCGCCGCCGCCCGCGCCCTGCGTGATGTCCCGGTAGAGGTCCGTCCTGGCCTGGGCGACGACCGCGAGGGCGCTCTCCAGCCGCTGCCCCAGCAGCTTGGCGTCGGCCAGTTCCTCCTCCAGGGCGTGCACCTCGCGGCGCAGCGCGGAGGCGTCCGGGCCGGGCTCACCGGGCGGGAGGGGCGCGTAGCGGCGTACGACCCGGGCGTCCACGACGCGCGCGCCGACGCCTTCGTCCGTCGCGGTGACGTCGGCGCGCAGCGAGCGGTCGACGGTCAGCGGGGTGACCGGGCCGATCCGCAACCGGCTGACGCCCGCGGGCAGTTCGACGCGTCCGGTGCGCTGGACCTGCGCGCGGTCCTCCATGCACGTGACGGCCGTGATGGGCAGCGCGGTCAGGCCGGGACCGGATGCGGCGGGCGTGGTCCCGGGCCGGGACGGGTCCTCGTGCACGGTCAGTTCCTCCTGTTGCCGCCGACGACGGCCTTGCCCGCGGGCAGGCGTATCGCGTAACCGCCGCTGAGAGTCGTGGTGCCGCCCGGCTCCAGCTCGACGCGCCAGGTGCGCACACCGGCCGCCCAGCTCTCCTCCTGGCCCTCCACCGGGGCGGTGGCCGCCTGCCACGGCGGGACGGCCTTGTGCTCGTCGATCCGCACGTCCTTGTCGGCGGACACCGGCACGCGCTCGCGCACCCGGACGGCGACCGGGTACGGCAGCCGGTTGGCGACGTCGATCTCCACGGTGTGGTCCAGCACCGTCGTGCCGCCGCGCAGCCCCGCCGTCGACTCGCGCATGTGCGTGCGGCGCGCGACCTTCACGCTCTCCGCGACGCCCAGCCCCACCGACTGCCGCTGCCCCGGCGCGAGCGTCGGCAGCGGCGCGGTCAGCACGAAGTCGCCGTCCACCAGGACGTCCACCGGCCCGGCGAGCAGCGCGTGCGCCGAGGTGTTCGTCAGCCACACCGTGCTGAAGACCGCGGGGTCCTCGGACGGCACCGACACGTACACGAACTCGGCGGTCACCGGGATCTCGTTGACCGGCACGGTGTGCCAGCGGCCGTCCGCGGCGACGTCGGCGGGCGCGGCGGTGTCGAAGCGGTAGTCGAACGAGCCCGCCGACGTGCGCACGTCCACCGCGTGGGCCGGGCGGGCGAGCCCGGCGACCCGGTCCGCGCGGCCGCGGTACTCGCTGCCGACCGCGCCGAGCGCGGGGGACGGCGGCTGGAGCGTGCCGCGCTGCTCCTCGGCAGACTCCGGGCCCGCGAGGGTCAGCCGGGCGTAGTCGAGCAGGTCCGCACCGGGCGCGGCCGGGCCGGTCGGCGGCGCTACGGGCTCCGCCTGCGGGGCCCCGTAGCCGTCCGCGGCGCCGGCCCCGGCGGGCGCGAAGCCGCGGCTCACCCGGGAGCGGGCCATGGGCGCCGCCGCCGGGGCCATCGGGCGCGGGGGTCCGCCGGGCGCGGGCGGGGGCGGCGGGGGCAGGGGCGCCGCGGACACGGCGATCGGCGCGCCGAAGGCGAGGTCGTCGTCGGTCTCCTCCTCCGCGTAGCCGTACCCGCCCACCTCGGCGGCCGCGGCCCCGATCGTCGCGGGCGGCGCACCAGCGGTACGGGGGCGGCGGGCCGCGTCGTAGCCCGCGAACAACTCGCCGAGCCCGGGGGGCGGTTCGCGCCAGCTCAGCCCGGCGGGGGCCGCCTGCCGCCGGCCGATCCGCAGCGAGCGCAGCTCGGGCAGGTCGGTGCGGCGCAGCAGGTCCGCGGTGGACAGCGCGAGCCGCACGCCGGTCCAGTCCTCGCCGGTCCGCTGCGCGACCATCGCCCGCAGCACGAGTCCGCCCGCACCGCTGCGCCCGTCCAGCCGCAGCTGGTAGACGGGCACCCAGCAGGCGCCGGGCACCTGGTACTCGACGTCCAGCTCGACCTCCAGCCCGTCGCCGGGGCCGCCCGCGTCCGGTTCGGCGCCGTCGCCGGGAGCGGAGACCGCGGCGTCGTCGCCGGGGGAGCCGTCGTCCGACGACGGGCCCGCCTCGCCGCCGCCCCGGGTCAGCGTCACGTACGCCGTCGCCGTGGGGGTGGTACGGGACTGGTCCTCGGCGGTGGAGGTCTCCGCGAGGCGGTGCAGGAGGACGTCCACCGCGTGGTCGGCGTCCCGTTCCTCCTGCTCGGCGGCGCGCAGCCGCCGGTGGAGGGTGGTGAGGCGGGCGTCGACGAAGCTCGCGAGGGCGAGGATGGACTCGACGGGGGCCCAGCGGGGCGGGTCGCCGCGGCGCGGGGCCGGGGGCTCGGCGCGCAGCGCGGCGGTCTCGGCGATCTCGGTGCGCAGGCGCGCGGTGCGCTCCCGCAGCCTGCTCTGCCGGTCCTCCGCGTCCTCCAGGTCCAGCCGCAGCCGGGGGAGTTCGTCGCCGCGGCGCAGCGTCGCGCCGTGGCCGACGCGGATGTCGGCGACGCGTATCTCCTCGTCCGCACTGACGCGGCACCGCAGGGACTGCTCCAGCAGGGCGGGGGAGAAGCCGGTGACGCGTACGGTCACGGGCCCGTCGCCGGGCGGCAGCGTGAGACGGGCGCGGCGCGTGCAGACGGCGCCCGCCGCGTACACCACGACCGATGTGAGGGCGGACGGGACCGCGGGTCCGTCCGCCTGCCGCTCGCGCGTGCCGGCGCCCACCGTGCCTCCCCTTCCGGCCGGTGCGCCGCCCGGTGCCACCGGGTCGGGTCCGGGCCGACTCCCGCTCTCGGGTGTGCCCCCGGCCGTACCCTAGCCGACGCCGCCGCGCCGCAGCAGCGGAACGGCGGCCGCACGGCTCAGCCCACCGGCGGTGCCTGCCCCGGCCACTTGACGGTCAGCACCCGCGGGGTGCCCTGCGCGGTGAGCCGGATGATCGGGATGGGCTTGCCCACCGGGTTCGAACCGGTATGGCTCGTCTGGTAATTGGCGGTGAACTGGATCGGCCCGCTGGCCCCTTCGACGGCGTACTCGCCCTGGAGCGCGCCCAGTTCGTTGAGCACCGCGTCGGGCAGCGGCTGCGTCTGCTGGGTGAGGCGGATCGCGGCGGTCGCGGTCAGGGTCGCGTCGTGGGCCATCATCGCATTGCCGTCGCCGAGGTAGCCCTTGGGGAAGAGCTGCTGGTAGGTGCGCTGGAAGCGCGCGTAGCCGCGTGCGCCGGTGGCCTGCTCCCGCTCGTGGCCGGGGTCGTGCCCGGCGTCGGCGGCCCACTCGCCCGGGTGCGCGACCCCGGCGTAGTCGACGGTGACGTGGCCGGAGGCGAGGTCGGCCCGCAGTTGCGTGCTGTCGGGCAGGTTGGTGGTGTCGTCGCCGCTGACGATCCTGATCTTCTTGTCCAGGCAGGTGTCGGAGAAGGCGTGCACGAGCACGCCGAGGTCCTGCCCGCGCCCGGCGAAGAGCACCACCGCGGGCTGCGCCGCGCAGATGTTGGTGGTCATCTGGCTGATACGGGTGGCCACTTCGCCCTGGTGGCGGCGCCGCTCCTCCGCGGACTGCCCGTCGCGGTCGCGCTCGGTGGTGTCGTACGGCTCGACCCCGACGATGCGGTGGCCCTTGATGGCCGAGAACTTCTTGAAGCCGGTGACGAGCGTGACGTCGTAGCTGTCGTCGGCGTTGCCGTCCTCGACGAGCACCGCCCGGGTGAAGTCCTTCTGCACGTACGACAGCGCGGCCGCCATGTTGTCGACGTTGCTCGGCGAGACCCGCACGAAGCCCTTGATGTTCGAGTACGCGTCCGAGGTGAGCGTCGCGCCGAAGGACGCGATGTCGTGCGCGGTCAGGTCGCGGATCGCGCTCTCCGTCCCGGCCAGGCTCAGGCCGAAGCCGGTGACGGCGGCGATGTGCCGGCCGCGGTCCTTCTCGATCTCCGCGACCGCGGGCTGCCAGGCGTTGGCCTGGTAGCCGTCGCTGCCGATGAGCAGCTGGACGTAGGGGCTGTTGCCCTCCACGTTGTTGCGGTTGGCGTAGAACTGCGCGGTGTAGGCGCCCTGGAGCTGCTCCACGGCGTTGGGCATCGACAGGATGCTGCCCTTGTCGGCGGATATCGGCAGCAGCAGCACCACGCTCACGTAACTTGTCGGATACGCCTTCCGCACCCGCTCGTTCTCCTTGCGGATGGCGTCCTCGGCGGCCTTCAGCGACGGGTCGAAGACGTAGGCGCCGTCGGTGACGCCGACGCACTCGCCGCCCGAGCCGTGGTGCGTCACGGCGGTGGCGCCCTTGCGCATGCAGGGCTTGTTGAGCAGGTGGTCGACGGGCACGTACACGCCGTACGCGACGGCCGCGAGCGCGAGGACGCTCAGCACAGCGAGGAAGCGCCGTGCGGCGACCGGCAGATGCGCGAGGTAACGGCGGACGAACGCGATCGGGCGAGGCACGTCCTTCAGTCCTTCCAGGAGTTCTCGATCCGGCGGAACTTGCCTGCCTGCCGGTACAGCTCCTCGTTGTCGTCGGTGATGTCGGCCAGGTGCTCGTACTCGCCCGCGACGGTGTGGGCGAGCTGGTGGGCCGGGTCGAAGGCGCGGTCGGCGTGCAGCCAGCGGGCCACCGCGAGACGGGTGACCGCGCGGCGCCGGTTGCGGGCCTCGGCGGGACCGGCGAGCGAGGTGACGAAGGTGCGCGGATCCAGCGGTGTGGCAAGGCGGTTGGGGGCGGACGTGACGCGCTCCAGCACGTCGAGCCAGTCGGCGGCGCTCGCGGCCCGGTCGAACTCCTCGTCCAGGTAGGCGGCGACGGCGCCGAGCGGTTCGCGGCGCGCGGGTTCGACCTGGGCCAGGGTGTGGTGGTGGCGCAGCGGCGCGTCGGCCCGCCCGGAGTAGTGGGCGGCGTAACCCGTGTGCGTACCGCGCCAGACGGCCGGGTCGCGGGCGAGCCAGCGGCGCAGCAGCAGCGCGGCCAGCGGGTGCAGCCGCAGCGCCTCGCCGTCGGCGGTCTCCTCCAGCCACATCCCGGCGGTCAGGGCGAGCTGGGCGGTGTCGGCGTCGGTGTCGGTCCAGTCCAGGTAGTGCAGCGTGGCGTTGCAGGCGCCGCGGCGCAGCCCGGGGGTCGCGGCGAGCACCGCCATGACGTTGAGGAGCGTGTTGTCGGCCGGGCGCAGGGTGCCGTCGGCGGCGACGGTGAGGTGGTCGGCCAGCGCCCGGCGCAGCAGGTAGTCCTCGACGGTGGTGTCCGGGCGCGGCGGCGCGGGCCAGGACGCGGGCAGCGGTCGGGTGTCGTCGGTGAGCCGCGCGCCGAGCAGCCGCCGCGGGTCGAAGGGCTCGGGCAGTTCGGCGGGGGTCCGGCGTGGGTCGGCGGGGGGTGTGCGGCCGAAACGGGCGAGCAGGTGGGCGAGCCGGTCGGTGGCCTCGGGGTGGCCGCCGGCGAGGGCGTGCAGGAAGTCGGCGTCGCGGTTGTGGCGGCCCAGCACGCTGCTGGTGCACAGCGCGAGCACCTGCTCGCCGGTGAGGTCGGCGAGGGCGACGGGGTACCACCACACCGGGTGCCCGGCGGCGCCGGGGGCGTACGGGTGGCGGGTGCCGAAGGCGAGGGCGGGGTCGGTCGGGTCGAGCAGCCGGGCGGCCTCGGGGCGGACCCGGCCGCGCTGCACGGCCACCACCACGGCGGGGTCGGGGCGTTCGTCGCGGGCGGCGTCCTCGCGGCGGCACTCGGCGAGGAGTTCGAGGAAGAGGTCGGCGGTGCGGCCGCCCGCGTTGTCCAGCAACAGCAGGCAGTTGCGGGGGCGTTGCAGCCGCGGCCAGGAGTCGTTGAAGTCGTGCCGCAGGTCCGCGAGGAAGGCCGCGCACAGGGTGCGGGCGACGATCCGCGGGGTGCCGGTCGGGTCGTCCTGCGCCTGGTGGCGCCGGTAGAGCTCCCACAGCGAGTCGTACTCGCGCCCGCCGCCGCCGCGTTCGGCGAGCCAGCGCAGCGCCCGGGTGTCCTTGTGCCGGCCGACGGCGGAGTGCAGGGCGCCCAGCAGGCCGGTCAGCACGTCCAGCAGGCCGCGGTGCTCGGGGCTGAGCAGCGGGGCGGCCCGGTTGCTCCAGTCGGTGAGCGCGGACTGCACGGCGGCGTCCTGCGCGCGGGCCCGTAAGTAGGCCTCGAAGGCGGTGCGGCCGCCGCCGGTGTCGACGAAGCTGAGCGCCTTGAGCAGCATCGCGGTGCGCGGGAAGTCGACCGGCCGGATGCCGGGGATGCGGCGGCCCAGCCCGCGGACGGCCGCCAGCGCGATGTCCTCGACGCCCTGTGCGGAGCGCAGGTCGAGCCGCACGCTCAGGCAGTCGTCGGCGAACTCCTGCCACATCGCGTCCAGCAGCACGGTGCCGCCCGAGCCGCGCGGCCCGGCGAGCAGCACGACCGGGCTCGGCTCGGCGGGCACACCGCGGCGTACGAGCGCGCCGCGGACGTAACCCACGACTCTTTCCCGCCCGTGCAGCCTCAGCCCGCCGCCTTCTGCCACCTGTCCACGACCCCCGTCGTCCTCCCCGCGGACCCGTCCGCCGGGGCACCGCTCGGAAGGGGGATCGTAGACCGGCCCGCGGGGGCCGGTCCCGGAAACGGCGAACCTCGCGGGCGCGTCCGGCGGAAACCGGACGCGAAGGAGGCGGAAAGGGGGCGGGGAGCGGGCGGGGAGCGGGCGCGGGGGAACTCAGCGGGCGGAGTCCATCGACTGCACGAATTCCTTGGGCGTCATCTGCTTGTTGAAGACCTTCTGCAGATTGGCCAGCATCAGCACCGAGGTGTCCGGATCGAGCGCCTGGTCCCAGGACTGGGTGAAGGTCGGGGCGTCGGCGACCATGTCGTAGATGAATCCGGTGTATTCGGGGTTGAGCGCGCCCATCAGCTGGCCCTTGATACCGGCGATGGCCGGGACGTGGCCGATGGAGAGCAGGTCGGCGATGTAGGACGGCTGGTCGAGGGTCTTGGTCATGAAATCGACCGCACCCGACTTGTTCTTCGAGCTGTCCGTCACCGAGAAGTAGTTGGACGGGTTGCCGACGACGTTCTTCGGGTCGCCGACACCGCCCGCGACGGTCGGGAAGGGCGCGAACCCGAGCTTGCCCGCGTTCACGAACTTCGGGGCGGCGGCGAGCATGTCGGCGTATTCCCACGAGCCCATCAGCAGCATGCCGGCCTTGCCCTGCGAGACCAGCGCGTTGGTGCCGCCCGCGTCCTGGTTGACCTTGCCGTACTTCGTGCCGAAGGCGCCCCGGTCGACCAGGTCGCGGATCATGCCGAGGGACGTCTCGACCGCCGGGTCGTCCCACGCGCCCGCCTTGCCCGACTCGATGGCGGCGAAGGACTGCGGGCCGCCGACGCGGTCCAGCAGGTATTCCAGCCACATCAGTTCGGTCCAGGCCTGCGAACCGGCCAGCGCGATCGGGGTGACGCCCTGCGCCTTGATCTTGTCGACGTCCTTGAGGAGGTCCTTCCAGGTGGCCGGCGGCGCGTCGATGCCGGCGTCCTTGAAGACGTCCTTGTTGTAGAAGAGCGCGACGGGCTGCACACCCTCCATCGGCACGGCGTAGACCTTGCCGTCGACCGTTCCGCCGGCCAGCACGCTGGGCAGGAACTCGTTCTTGAAGTCGGTGCTCAGCATGTCCGTCAGGTCGGCGACATGGCCCTGCTTGACGTACTGGCTCAGGTTGCCGCCGCCCCAGTTGAGGAAGATGTCGGGGGAGTCGGACGAGCCGAGCGAGGTCTTGAGCTTTTCCTTGTACGGGTCGTTCTCGAAGGTCTTGAGGCTGACCTTCGCCTTCTGCGAGGTGTTGTAGGACGTGATCGACTGCCTCTGGAGCGGGTTGAGCGCGTCGTTCGACAGCGTCCACACGGTCACCGGGCTGTCGGTCCCCGAGGCACCGTTGCCGATGCCGCCGCACGCGGATGCGGTCAGGGCGAGCACGGTCACGGTGGCCACCGCGGCCGTCGCCCGCAGGGACACGAGGCGCTTCATGGTGCGTACACACTCCTTCGGGACCCGGACTTTTCCGACCCCGATCGGGGAAACTAGCGAAAGTTTACGTGCCGAGGAACGTACGATTTCGGTGACGTGCAGTCAATGGCCGACGGGGTAAAACCGCCGCCACATTGCCCCGCGGTATCCCGTTCGGCGACCACGTCGCGAGACCGGTCGGGCACGCGGCGGCGTCAGTTGGGTCGAGATGCGCATGAGGTGTACGGGGCGCCCGCGGTGTGCCGCCGTGAACGGCCGCACTACGGAAACGTCTCGAAACTTTCGGCTCCTGCGCGCCATCGTACGGGCCCTCTCCGGGGCCGCGGCGGGCGGGGCGGCGCAACCCTTCGTCCAACTCCTCGAAAAAGGCCGCGACCTGCTGTTCTTCCGCTCCCCGGGTCGGATACGATGCCGCTCCGCTGGGGGACGGATGTTCGGATCGGCCGACGCTTCTGCGGTGATTTCCCCCAAAGTCCGCCCAATGCCGCCGTTTACGCCGATTCCCTCCCCTCGTCACCGGTTCCGCCCGTGCGCGGCAGCACGCCGCCACCAGGCCCACCCGAAGGTCCCGATGCTCCCCTTCACCCCGCTCGTCACCGTCGTCGTCCTCTCCGTGCTCCTGCGCAACCGCCACAAGATCCCCGTCTCCCGCGACCCCGCCCGGAAGTTCGGCCTCACGCCCGCCCGGCGGACCGACCCCGAACGGGCCGCCCCCGACCCGGCGGGCGACGCCGCCCTCAAGGCCGTCCGCGCCGGTGACTGGCAGCACGCCGCGGACTTCCTCGCGCACGCCGACGGCAGCGGCGCCCCCGGCACCGACACCTCCTGGGACGAGCGCGGCCGCCGCGCGGGCGTGCTCGGCGAGGAGGCCGCACGGGGCGGTGCCTGGCTCACCGCGTGGCTCACCGCGCGCCCCGACGACGCGGGCGCGGCCCTGGTACGCGGCAGCTCCCTCATCCACAAGGCGTGGGCGGCGCGCGGCGACGGCTTCGCGAAGAACACCTCCCGCGAGCAGTTCGAGAACTTCGCCGTCCAGCTCGACCGCGCCCTCCCCGCCCTCCAGGAGGCCGCCCGCCGCGCGCCCGGCGACCCGTCCCCGCTCGTCGCGCAGATCCCGCTCGCCTACGGTCAGGGCTGGCCGCACGAGCGCTTCCGCGAACTGTGGGCGGAGATCACCGCGCGCGACCCGCACACCTTCCTCGGGCACGCCGGCGCGCTCCAGTACTGGTGCGCGAAGTGGCGCGGCTCCGACCAGCTCGCCCGCGAGTTCGCCGAGCAGGCGATCGCCGGCGCGCCCGCCGGAAGCCTGCTCGCGGTGCTGCGCCTGCACGAGCTGTACGAGCGCCGCACGGACGACGCCGACCCCGACCGCCGCTGGGGCACGAAGCGCGGGCGGGCCGCGATCGACGCGACGATGGACGCGGTCGAGGCGGCCCCGGACGGGCACCTGCTGCTGCCCCGCGTCCACCTCACCCTCGCGTACGCGCTCGCCCACGCGGGCCGCCACGCCGAGGCCGTCGTGCACTTCCGCGCGGCCGACGGCTACGCCGGGGCCCTGCCCTGGACCTACTTCCGCGTTCCGCGCATCTACTACGGCCACATCCGCGCGCGCTCCCTGCGCGCCTGGGCCGCCGCGGGCCGCCCGGCCCCGCCCCGGCGCGCGGCCGCGCCCGTCACGAAGGGGCCCCGCGCGACGGCAGGGTGACGGTGAAGGCCGTCGCGCCCGGACGCGACGCCAGCGTCAGCGTGCCGCCGTGCGCGGCGGTCACGGCCGCGACGATCGCGAGGCCGAGCCCGGCGCCGCCGGAGGGGGCGCCCTCCGCCCGCGCCCCGCGGGTGAAGCGCTCGAAGACCGTGTCGCGGACGGCCTCCGGCACACCGGGCCCGTCGTCCGAGACGACCAGCCGCGCGCCGCCCGACGCGGTCCGGCGCAGGCGCACGGTGACGTGTGTGCCCGGCGGGGTGTGGACGCGGGCGTTGGCCAGCAGGTTGGCGAGCACCTGGTGCAGCCGCGCCCCGTCGCCCGTCACCGTGACCGGCGACTCGGGCAGGTCCAGCAGCCAGCGGTGGCCGGGACCCGCGGCCCGCGCGTCCTCGACGGCGGCCAGGACCAGCAGGGTGAGGTCCACCGGCTCGCTGGCCTGCGGCACCCCCTCGTCGAGCCGGGCGAGCAGCAGCAGGTCGTCCACCATGCCGCCCATCCGCGCGGACTCCGCCCCGATGCGCTCCAGCGCCCGTCGCACCCCGGGCGGTACGGGTTCGGTCCGGCGGAGCGCCAGTTCGGCGTGCCCCCGGATCGACGCGACGGGGGTGCGCAGCTCGTGGCTGGCGTCGGCGGCGAAACGGCGCAGCCGCTCCTCGCTGCTGTGCCGCCGGGCGAGCGCGTCCTCGACGTGCCCGAGCATGAGGTTGAGCGCGGCCCCGACCTGCCCGACCTCGGTGCGCGGGTCGGTGTCGGCCTCCGGTACCCGGTCCGGCAGCTCCACCGCGCCGCTGGCCAGCGGGGTCGCGGTGACGGCGGCGGCGGTCGCGGCCACCCGGCGCAGCGGCCGCAGCGACCAGCGCACCCAGAACGCGCCCGCGGTCCCCGCCCCGGCGAGCGCGACCCCGAAGACGACCGCCTCGACGATCACCAGCCGCCGCGCGGCGGCCTCCACCCGTTCCAGCGGCAGCCCGGTGACGAGCACGTCGCCGTCGTCGCCCGTCACGGCCACGACCCGGTAGTCGCCGAGCGCGGAGAGGTCCAGGCCGTGCGGGCGCCCGTCGGGGTGCAGCCCGGCGAGGGCGGCGCGGTCGCCCGCCGACAGCGTCACGGAGGTGTCCGTCCCGGAGCGGACGACGGCGGCGTCGGTGACCTTGCCGCCGAGCAGCCGGGCGCCGAAGGTGCCGGGGGCCTGGCGGCGGGTGTCGGCGTGGGCGTTGTCGCCGTCCGGTTCGCCGCGCCCGGGGTGCTCCAGGCTCGCGGGGAAGCGCCCGCCCGCGGCGGCGAGCTGCTGGTCGAGCTGCCCGGTGAGGTAGGAGCGCAGCGTCAGCACGGCGGCGATCCCGACGGCGGCGCAGCTGAGCGCGAGCAGCACGACCAGCCCGCAGATCAGCCGCCCGCGCAGCGTCCGCGGTGCCCACCGCGGGGAGCGTCCGCTCACACCGCGGCCCGGATCACGTAGCCCGCGCCGCGGACGGTGTGGATCATCGGCGGGCGGCCGGTGTCGATCTTGCGCCGCAGGTAGGAGATGTACAGCTCCACCACATGCGCCTGGCCGCCGAAGTCGTACGACCACACGTGGTCGAGGATCTGGCCCTTGCTGAGCACCCTGCGCGGGTTGCGCATCAGGTAGCGCAGCAGCTCGAACTCCGTCGGCGACAGCTCCACCGGCTCGCCGCCCCGGCTGACCTCGCGCGCGTCCTCGTCCATCAGCAGGTCGCCGACCACCAGGAGCGCCGCGTCGCCGCGCGCCCGGGTCATCCCCGCGCGGCGCAGCAGGCCGCGCAGCCGGGCGAGCACCTCCTCCAGCGAGAAGGGCTTGGTCACGTAGTCGTCGCCGCCCGCGGTGATCCCGGCGATACGGTCCTCGACGGTGTCGCGCGCGGTGAGGAAGAGCACGCACACGTCCGGCTGTGCCGCCCGCAGCCTGCGCAGCACCGCGAGACCGTCCCCGTCCGGCAGCACCACGTCCAGCACGACGGCGTCCGGCCGGAAGGCCGCGGCCTCGGCGACCGCACCGGCCGCGTCGCCCGCCGTCCGCACCTGCCAGCCCTCGTACGCCAGCGCCCCGGACAGCACCTCGGCGAGGTCGGGCTCGTCGTCGACGACCAGCACCCGCACGGGGGTGCCGTCGGGGTGCGCCAGGGGCGGCGGGGCGGAAGCGGAGGGCGTGGATCTCATCGTCCCCCCAGCATCGCGCGCCGGTCCGTCCGCGGCGCGCCCGGCCGCCTCTGCGTTTGCTGTGGATCGGGGGCGGGCGCCCGCGCGCCGTGGACCGGCGGCAGCGGGCCCGTACCGGGGCGGGCCGGTCGTACTCAGAGGTCATTCAGAGGTTCGGGCCCGACAGTGGCAGGCGTACACGTACGAGAGGAACCCCGATGACCAGCGCCTCCCGCGCCGCGCCGCCCCGTCACCAGGCCGCCGCGCCCCCCGCCACCCCCGTGGACGGCGTCTCCGCCGCCGCGGTCGTGCTCGTGCTCGGCTGGGCGGGGGCCGCGGCGGTGCTCGCCCTGTGGTGGCAGGACACCGGCTCGGTCGTCGGCGCCGACGGCTGGCTGCTCGGCGCCGGGCGCATCGCGGGCCTGCTGTGCGGGTACGGCTGCGCGCTGCTCGTCCTGCTCATGGCGCGCGTGCCCGCGCTGGAGAACGCCGTCGGCAGCGACCGCGTCGCCCGCTGGCACGCCATGGCCGGCCGCTACGTCGTGTGCCTGCTGCTGGTGCACGTCACCTGCGTGCTCGCGGGCTACAGCGCGCAGGCGCACACGGACATCGCGTACGAGACGTGGACCGTCGTCACGACCTACCCCGACATGCTCAAGGGCGCGGCCGGCGGCCTCCTGCTGCTGGCCGTGGGCGCGCTGTCGGTACGGGCCGCGCGCCGCCGGATGCGCTACGAGACGTGGTACCACCTGCACCTGCTCACCTACCTCGCCCTTTACCTCGCCTTCTGGCACCAGCTCGCGCTCGGCGCGGACCTCCCCGGCGGCTCCGGCGCCCGCACCGGCTGGTACGTCCTCTACGGCGCCGCCGCCGCAGCCGTCCTCCGGTACCGGCTGCTCGTCCCGCTGCGGCTCAACCTGCGGCACCGGCTGCGGGTGTCCTCCGTCGTGCGCGAGGCGCCCGGCGTGGTGTCCGTCTTCGTCCAGGGGCGGCGCCTCGGCGAACTGCGCGCCCGCCCCGGCCAGTTCCTGCGGTGGCGCTTCCTCGCGCCCGGCCTGCGCTGGACCTCCGGCCCGTACTCGCTGTCCGCGCCGCCGCGCGGCGACGTCCTGCGCATCACCGTCAAGGCGGTCGGCGGCCACAGCGCCGCCCTCGCCCGGCTCCGCCCCGGCACCCGCGTGTGGGCCGAGGGCCCCTACGGCGCCCTCACCGCCGACCGCCGCCGGAGGCAGAAGGTGCTGCTGCTCGCCGGGGGCGTGGGCGTCACACCGCTGCGGGCGCTCTTCGAGGCGCTGCCCGGCCGCCCCGGCGACCTCTCCCTCATCTACCGCGCCCGCACCCCGGCCGACCTGGCGCTGCGCTCCGAGCTGGAGGCGATCGCCCACGCCCGCGGCGCCCGCCTCTTCCTCGCCGTCAACGCCCCGGACGGCCGCCGCCCCGACCTCACCGCGGCAGGCCTGCGGGCCGCGCTGCCCGACATCGCGGCGCACGACGTGTACCTGTGCGGGCCGCCCGCCCTGACCCGGGCGGCGTACACGCAGCTGCGGGCCGCGGGCGTGCCCGCGCGCCGTATCCACCACGAGTCCTTCGCGCTGTGACCGCCGACGACCGCGGCCCCGGCCCCACCATCGACCCCGCCGTCGACCGGAGAAAGGCCCGCCCATGAGTGGCATGCCCCTGCTCGCGCCCGGCGCGCGGATCACGCTGGCCACCGCCGCCACGGCGTCCGGCGTGCTCGCGCTGCTGGCGCTCAAACCGCACACCAACGCCCCCGCGGTGACGGCGGCCCCCGCCCCCCAGGGCGCGCCGCAGACCCCGGCGGCGGGCACCGGCCCGCAGCCCACGGCCACCGGCGGGGCGAAGGGGACGCAGAAGATCGACGGCGACACCGTCCAGACCCGCTACGGTCCCGTCCAGGTGCGGATCACCCTCACCGGCGGCCGGCTCACCGGCGTGGACGTCCTCCGGGCCCCGCAGGGCAACGGCCGCGACCAGGAGATCACCTCCTTCTCCGTCCCCCAGCTCACCCAGGAGGCGCTGGCGGCGCAGAGCGCGCGGATCGACGCGGTGTCGGGGGCCACCTACACGAGCGACGGCTACGTGCGGTCCCTGCAGAGCGCGCTGGACAAGGCCCATGGCGGCTGAACCCGCGCGCACGGTGCGCGTCGTCCGCACCATGGGGACGGTCTTCTCGCTCGACGTCCGCGGTGCCGGTGACCCGCCGCGGACCCGGGCCGCGCTGGACGCCGCCGGGGCGTGGCTGGAGCACGTCGACGAGGTCTTCTCGACCTACCGCCCGCAGAGCCAGATCAGCCGCCTCGCAGCGGGCACCCTCGCGCTGTCGGCGTGCTCGCCCGAGGTGTGGGAGGTGATGCGGCTGTGCGACGCGGCGGAGCGCCGCACCCGCGGCTACTTCAGCGCGCGGTACGCCGGCGGCCCCGGCTTCGACCCGACGGGCCTCGTCAAGGGCTGGGCGGTGGAGCGGGCGGCGGCGATGATCGCCGCGTCCGGCGCGGAGGCGGTGTGCGTCAACGGCGGCGGCGACCTCCAGACGCACGGCGGCCCCTGGCGCATCGGCCTGGCCCACCCGCTGCTGCGCGGCGCCCTCGCCGGTGTCGTCCTCGCCCCGCCGGGCGGGTCGCTGGCCGTCGCCACCTCGGGTCCCGCCGAACGCGGCCCGCACATCCTCGACCCCCACACCGGCCGCCCCCCGTGCGGCGCGGCCGCCTCGCTGACCGTCGTCACCGCCGCCCTGACCGACGCGGACGTGTGCGCGACGGCGGGCTACGCGATGGGCCCGGCCGCGCGCCGCTGGCTGGAGTCGCTTCCCGGCACGCAGGCGCACTGCGTGACGCCGTCCGGCGAGATGTGGGCCACTCCCGGCTTCCCGTCGCCCGCGTAGCCGGGCGGACGGGCCGGGGCCGTACGGAAGTTACGCGTCCGGCGTTTCGCAAGGCGCTCCCCGGGCCGCCCGGAAAGAGCTACCTTCGGGGGAAAGGGCCGCCGCACACAGGGGTGTTCATGCTGGAGCAAGCACTTGCCGCGCTCGCGGCATCGGGGGGAGCCGCGGTCGTGACCGCGGCGGGCACGGACGCCTGGACGCAGCTGCGGACCCGGATGGCCGGCTGGTTCGGCCGGGGGAGCGAACGCCGGGAGAGGGCGACGCTCGAACGTCTCGACACCACCGCCGCCGAGCTGGAGGCCGCGCCCGGCACGGAGCTGGCGGCCGTACGGGAACGCGCGGGCGTGGTGTGGACGAACCGCATCCGGGATCTGCTCGAAGACCTCGACACCGACGAACAGACCACGGCGGCAACGGAGTTGCGCACCCTGCTCGCCGAACTCCCCGCCCGCACCGAGGTGCACGCGTCGGACGGCGGGCTCGCGGTGGGCGGCGACCTGCACGTCCGCGCCACGGCCCCCAACTCCGTTGCCGCCGGTGTCATCCGCGGCGACGTCCACGTGGGCGCCACCCGCCCTCCGACGCCGGACGCATCCCAGGGCTGAGCGCTCCGGCACCCACGAGCCCGACCTCTCCGGCGGACGCCGCCGAGGCCCTGCCTCGCGAGGCGCCCGCCGCGCACGAGCCCACGGCGCAGGCCGTGCGCGAGGCTGCGGCCGCGGCGGAACCCGCGCGTCAGCGGCGCGGGAAGGCCGCGGCTGCCATGCGCGACCTGGCCCTCGCGACCGCCCTCGGCCCGATGGCCGTCGCCGGGGTGCTCGCCACCCGTCGCGTCCTGTCGGCGGAGGAGTCCGCGCGGTCCGGCGACGACGGCACGGGCGTCCGGCCCGTGGACGCCGTCGCCGACGAGGCGGTGCCCGAGCAGTCCGGCCACCGCCATGTCGGCGAGACCGAACCCCCCTCCCCGGGCGGCGGTGTGCGCGCCGGGCGGGACATCCACGTCGAGAACCAGGGCAGCGGCGCCGCGGTGGGCCAGGCGCACATCGTCAACAACTACCAGGTCACGCAGACCGCGGTCCGCCTGCCGTACCGCATCGGCCGGGTGCCCGCCCTCGCCTCGCCCTTCCAGGAGCGGGACGTCCCCGAGCCGGTGGGCGGCCGGCCCCTCGTCCTCGCGGGCATGTTCGGCACGGGCAAGTCCCAACTGGCCGCGTGTTATGCGGAATCCGCGTGGGACAGCGGCGACCTGCACCTGCTGCTGTGGGTCGACGCGTCCTCGCGCGAGGCGGTCCTGTCCGCGTACGCCCGCGCGGGCCAGGACGTCCTCGGCCGTACGTACGCCGACGCGGCGGACGGCGCGCAGGCCTTCCTCAACTGGCTGCGCCCGGCGGGCGGCACGCAGCCGCACCCGTGGCTCGTCGTCCTGGACGGCGTGACCGACCCCGCTCACCTGACGGGCCTGTGGCCGCCCGCGAGTCCGGTCGGGCGCGTGCTCGTGACCAGCAACCGGGCCGACTTCGAGGGCCCGGGGAACCCGCAGGTCGTCCGCGTCCGGCCGTTCACCTTCGAGGAGGCCCACGCCTACCTGGAACTCGCCCTGGAGCTGAACCCGGCCGCCCGCCAAGCGATCGGCAACGACGTGCGGGCCTTCGTCGCCCGTGCGGCGGGCGAGATCGAGTCCGGCGGGCTCGCCCTGGACACGTACCTCGACACGCACCTGGCGTCCCGCGGCGCCGCCCCCGGCAGGGACGATGCCCGGCCGACGCCCCTCCAGCGCTCCATCGACGCCGCCGCGGCCATGGCACCGGACGGTGTGGTGCGCGCGGTGTTCGCCACGATCACGCAACTGGACGGGGAGCGTGTCCCGGAGGACATCCTCGTCACGGAGGCAGCCCTGCGGCACATCGCCCTGCTCGGCGACCGCCTGCGGGCCGCCGGGGCGCAGCGGCAGGGCGCGGACGCTCCCGCACCCGCCGCCCCGGAGCGCACCGTCCCGCGCGAGTGGCAGGGCGCGGATGCTCCCGCACCCGCCACCCCGGAGCGCACCGTCCCGCGCGAGTGGCAGGGCGCGGACGCTCCCGCACCCGCCGCCCCGGAGCGCTCCGTCCCGCGGATCGTGCCGGTGGTGGCGGACCCCGTCCTTGCCGCCCGCCTGGAGCGCTACGTCTCCCTCGTGGCGGCGGCGCGGATCGTGCCGGTCGACGCGGACGCCGTACGTGCCGCGTTGCGCGCCCTGCATGCCACGAGCATGGTCGACCGGGAGGAGGTCGGCGGCTTCCGATCCGTGAGCACCGCCTCGTACGCGCGGCGGGCGAGCCTGGCCGGTGTGACGTCGCTGTACGACGAGGAGCCGGTGCGCCAGGGCCTGCTGGACGCCGTGGCCGCGGCCTGGCCGGACGTCGAACGCAGCCTGCTGCACGCCCGGTCGCTGTGGGACACGGCCGAGGCCCTGGGAGCCTGCGACGCCGAGATCGACGGCAGATCCGTCGCCGGTCTGGGCCGCGGTGCCGGCCTGCACCCCGTCGCCTTCCGCTACGGACGCAGCCTCGGCGCCTGGGGCCGGTACGGGAGGGCCGAGGAGTACTTCCGCGACCTGGTCCGGCTCGACTCCGAGAGACTGGGCACCGAGCACCCCGACATGCTCAAGGGGCTCGCACGGGCGGCCCGTTGGCGCGGCGCCCGCGGCGACGAGTTCGGCGCGGCGTCCGAGCTGGACGGCGTCCTGGCCCGGCAGCGCGCGGTGCTGGGCGCCGAGGATCCCGAACTGCTCACGATCCGGTGCGATCTCGCGACGGTCCGGCTGTCCGCGGTCGGCTGGGACGCGCCCGCTCCGCGCGCGGAACTCGCCGCGGTGCTGGCGGACCGGATCCGGCTGCTGGGACCCGACCACATCGGCACCCTGCACACGGCGAGCGAGATCGTCGCGGCGATGCTCGGCCGGGAGACCACCGAGCCCCTGGCACCCGATGTCGACGCGGCCGCCGGGCTGCTGCTCGACGGCGACGACAGGCGGCGGTTCAGCGAATCGACCCTGGCGAGCGCCCTGCACGATCGACTGCTGCGGACAGCCGGGGCCGATCATCCGTTCACCATCGCGGCCATGCGGCTGCACGTGACCGCGTGCGCCCGCGGCGGTGACCACGCCCAGGCGCGGGCGCTGGTGGAACGCGCTCTCGCCGACGCGCGGCGGGCGCTGGGACCGGATCACCCCGAGACGCTCAAATGCCGGATCGCGGCGGCTGCCGCCGGTGTCACGAACTCTGGATGGGCGGTCTTCGAACGCACCCTCCGCGAGGTGCACGACCGGTGGGAGGAGCTGGAGCGCGGCCACCCCTGGGCGGTGATCATCCGCCGCCAACTGCTCAGGTTCGCCTCCCCGGACCCGGACCCCGCCGCGTTCGCGGAGACGTCCGCGGAACTCCTCGCCGACACCGAGCGGGTCTTCGGCGCGTGCCACCGGCTCACGCGGCAGCTCCTCGCGGACATGGCCGAGAAGAACGAGCGCGCCGGCCGCCCCGTCGCCGCCCTCGTGGCTCTCGCCGACCTGGCCGCCCGGTGTGCCCGGGTGCCGGGGCCCGAGCATCCGGGCACCCTGCGCGTCCGGCTCCGTCTGGCGTCCGTGCGCGGCAGTCAGGGCGACACCCTCGGCGCGCTCACCGCCCTCGTGGAGCTGCACGTCGACTGCGTGCGGGTGCTCGGCCCCGAGCACCCGGTGACCCTCGACACCCGCCACCAGCTCGCCCTCAACCGCTATGTCGCGGGCGACACCCCCGGCGCGCTGAGCGACCTGGCCCGGCTGCTGGCCGTCCGGGAACGCCTCGACGGGCCCGGCGCCGCCTCGACCCGCGAGGTCCGCGACGACCTGGAGCGCATGCGGGCGGACGAGGAGGGGTGACCGCCGGACCTCACAACGCCGCCCCCAGCGGCCCGTGTTCGGCCTCCATGTCGGCGGCCCAGTGCGCGGCCCAGTCCGGCTGCGTGCCGTCCGCATCGGTGAAGCCGTACTCCCCGTAGAGCTCCCATGTGGCCAGCGCGCGGCCCGACTTGGTCATGACGTGCGGGTCCGCGGCGAGCGCGGCGACGGCGCGGCCGAGGTAGGCGGGGCTCTCGGAGTGCGCGAAGTGCGGGTCCTTCGCGGCGCCGTCGCGCCAGTTGGCCTCGGTCACGCCGAATCCTTCGAGCATCGCCTCCGAGCGGAGGAAGCCCGGGGTGATGGCGAGCGCCGTGACGCCGTGCGGGCGCAGTTCGGCGGCCTGGGCGACGGCGAGGCGGATGACGGCGGACTTGGCGAGGTCGTAGAAGAACGAGCCGCGGTAGCGGGCGGTGTTGCCGTCGGTGACCTCGACCACGAGGCCGCTGCCGCGGGCGACGAGCATGGGGAGGGCGTAGCGGCTGGTGATCACATGGGTCTCCACCGCCTGCCGCAGCAGCCGCAGCCCGGTGTCGAGGTCCTGCTGCCACAGCGGGCGGTCCCAGTCGGTCAACGGGTCGCCGCCCCATATGCAGTTGACCAGGACGTCGAGGCGTCCGTGCTGCTCGACGGCGATCCGGCCGACGAGCGCGCGCACGTCGTCCGGGCTGCTGTGGTCGGTGCGGACGGCGATGCCCGTGCCGCCCGCGGCGGTGACCAGCTCGGCGGTCTCCTCGACGGTCTCGGGGCGGTCCAGCGGGGAGCGCCCGGCGGTGGCGCTGCTGCGGCCGGTGACGTACACGGTGGCGCCCGCGGCGCCGAGCTGGACCGCGATGCCGCGCCCGCCGCCGCGGGTCGCGCCCGCGACCAGGGCCACCCGGCCGGTCAGCGGGGCTGCGGGCGGGCCTGCGTGCGTCGTCATGATGCCTCCGTGTCGCGTGTCGGGAGATGCGGGGCGAGCAGGGTGCCGAGGTCCCGGCGGAGCCGGTCGGCGAGGATGCCGCGGCGTTCGAGGGCCCAGTTCAGGCCCGCGCCCGCGGTGACCGCGCGGACGGCGTCGGCGAGCGCGGGCACGTCCGTGCCGGGCCGCAGCTCGCCCGACTCGGCGGCCCGCGCGAGCAGTTCGGCGACGGCCAGGCCGTACGCCTCGTGGACGGCCAGCGCGCGGGCGTACAGCTCGGGGTCGGTGAGGTCCGCGCACAGGAAGGCCAGGTGGTGCGCGTAGCGCTCGGGGGTGGCCATCGCGGCGGCCGACTCGACGGTCAGTGCCCGCAGGGCGTCGAGCGCGCCGCGGTGCTCGCGCCGTACCCGGTCGGCGACGTCGGCGGCCTCCGCCGCCGAGCGGTCGGCGAGGGCGAGCAGCAGGCCGTGCTTGGAGCCGAAGCGCTGCACGAGCGTGCCGGGGACGAGGCCGACCTCGCGGGCGACGGCGGCGAGGGTGAGCCCGGCGGGGCCGAGCCGTCCCATGACGTCGGCGGTCGCGCGCAGGATCACCGCGTCCTCGACAGCGCGCGGGCGTGCCACGGGGAACCTCCCTGGACGAGTAAATGAACGTCCATTTATTAATAGCCGACGGCCCCGGCCAGGGCAACCCCCGCCCGTCCACGCACGGCCCTCGGGCGGGCCGCCGCAGCCCCGCGACCGATCGGGCCGGGCGACGGGGATCGCCGTCCGAGGGTGGCCGAGGGGGCGTGACACGGGGGGAGTTGGTCTAGTCCTCTTGACGCGGTACACCTGCGCGCGCTTTGGTATGTACCAACTCAGGCCTGAGATGAACTCCTCCTCCCCCCCACCACTTCACGCCCGAGGGGCTTTCATGCACCTTGCCAAATGGGTGGCTTCCGCCTCCGCGCTCACCCTCGCGACCGCCGGCGCCGTCCTCGCCCTGGCCCCCGCCGGCAACGCCGCGGCGACCAGCACCTACGCCGTCGCCCCCTACGTCGACATGAGCAACAGCCAGGAGGGCCTGCTCGACCAGGCCATCACCGGCCACGGGCTCAAGGCCTACACCGCGGCCTTCGTGCTCGGCTCCGGCTGCAACCAGATCTGGGGCGACACCCTCCCGATCGGCAACGACTCCTTCACCGACCCGCTGATCGCCAAGGCGAAGTCCGAAGGCGCGTCCGTCATCATCTCCTCGGGCGGCGCCAGCGGCCTGCCGCTCGCCTGGACCTGCTCCACGCAGAGCTCGATCGTCTCCGGCTACCAGGCCCTCATCAACGACTACGGCGTCACGCAGCTCGACTTCGACATCGAGGGCGCCGCGGTCGCCGACACGGCGGCCGCGGCCCGCCAGATGCAGGCGATGAAGACGCTCAAGGCGTCCAACCCGAACCTGCAGTTCTCGGTCACGCTGCCGGTGCTGGCGAGCGGACTGACCGCCGACGGCGTCAACATCGTCAAGGCCGCGAAGACCGCGGGCGTGAAGATCGACGTCGTCAACATCATGACGATGGACTACTACACGGGCACCGGCACCGAGATGGGCCAGGGCTCGGTCGCCGCGGCCCAGGCCACGCTGTCCCAGATACAGTCCGTCGACTCCAGCTACACCTACGCCAACCTCGGCATCACGCCGATGATCGGCAAGAACGACGACGGCTCCACCTTCACCCTCGCCGACGCCCAGACCGTCGAGACCTTCGCCGAGCAGCACGGTGTCGGCCGCCTCGCCTTCTGGGCCGTGACCCGCGACCAGGCGTGCGGCGGCGGCGCCAACTCGCTGTCCACGTGCAGCCAGATCAGCCAGAGCCCGCTCCAGTTCACCGACACCTTCCTGAAGTACGCGGGAGGGTCCGGCGGCACGAGCGGCGGCACCACCAACGGCGGCACGTCCTCCGGAACCACCGGCTCGACCACCAACGGCGGCGCCACGACCGGCGGTTCGACCACGGGCGGCGCCACGACCGGCGGCACCGGCAACTGCCACGTCGCGTCCTGGAGTTCGTCCGCGATCTACACCGGCGGCAACCAGGTCTCCTGGAAGGGCCACACCTGGCAGGCCAAGTGGTGGACGCAGGGCGAGGAGCCCGGCACCACCGGCGAATGGGGTGTCTGGCAGGACCTCGGGGCCTGCTGAGCCCACGGCCTGCCGCCCGTCACCGACCCGTCCCGCCCGTCGGCCCGACCCCGCTCCCGGGGCCGGGCCGACGCCCGTTCTCGGACCGGCGGACGAGGTCCATGATGGTGCCGGGACGCGAACGAGGGGGGACGCGATGCTCGCGCAACTGGCAGTGAACTGCCACCAGACGAACTGCACGGGTCATGTGGACAACACGCCCGCCTACTACATCTTCGGCGCCATCGGCGCGGCCATGATCCTCGCGCTCGTCGCGGCGGCGGCCGACAGCGCGAACCGGAGGCGGATCCTGGAGCGCGGGATCGCCGCGACCGCGGAGATCCTGAAACTCTCCCCGCGCAAGGTGCTGAACGACGGCATGGTCGTGCTCGACATGACCCTCGCCGTGACCCCGCCGGACGGCGAGCGCTTCGAGACCGAGACCGACCACAAGTTCCCCATCACCGCGCTGCCCCAGGTGGGCTGGACCCTGCCGGTGCGCTACCGGGAGAACAGCTACTACCGCGTCCTCGTCTCGGGCGACGCCGTCCCGCCCACGAGCCCGCCCGCGAGCCCGCCCGCCGGGTGAGCCGCCGAAAGACGGCGCCCGTCGGGCGTAGGCCCGGGGGCCGGGCCGCGTCAGGCCAGCAGTGCCGCCACCGCCGCGACGACGACCTCGCGGCGCCGGGCCGCGGACGTCGGGGCGGACACCGCGTCGTACTCGGGCACGTTGCTGCTCCAGAAACCGGACAGGTGCAGGACCAGGCCGAGCAGCTCGGAGGGGGAGTAGCGGGCGGGCAGGACGCCCGCGTGCTGGGCCTCCTCGATCGCGCGGACCTTCGCGCGGGTGCTCTCGGCGACGACCGGCAGCTCCACGCCGCTGCCCGCGCGCTCCAGCCGGTACCAGGTCGCGAGGCGCTGCACCCAGGGGCGTTCGACGTAGGAGTCGTGCAGGCGCCCGGCGTACTCGGGGAGGTTCGCGGGGTCGATCGGGACGGCGTCGAGGGTCTGCCGGCACATCTCGTCGAAGACGGCGTCGAACAGGCCGTCCTTGCTGCCGTAGTAGTGGTAGATCTGCGCCTTGTTGCTGCGGGCCTCCGCAGCGATGCGGTCGACGCGGGCGCCCGCGATGCCGTACGCGGCGAATTCGGCGGTCGCCGCGTCGAGCAGGCGGCGCCGGGTCGCGTCCGCGTCGCGGGCGGGGACGTCCTTGGTCATACCGTCCACCGTATCAACTAACCGGACAGTTGACACAGGGGTGTCCGGAGGCCGGATACGGGGTTGTCCACAGGCCGCGGGGTGAGCGGATGCCGCCGCGCCGCCGGGACAGAACAATAGAGGGAGGGAGGGGCCGGGCGCCCGCGCCGAGCCTGCTTCCGGCCCCGCGCCGAGCTGTCCCGGGCTCGTGCCGGTCCTGCCTCGGCCTCGCGCCGCGCCCGCCCCGGCCCCGCGTCCGGCCCGTCCCGTCCCCCAGCCGTGGGGTGCCCGGCCCGATCGGCGCCGGGCGCGTGCCCCGCGGGGGTGCCGTACCCGGGCGGTGCGGTACGCCGTCCCGCCGGGCGCCGCGTCCGAGCGGGGCCCGGGGCGGTGGCGGCCCGGCCGCCGCCCGCCCGGCGCGCTGCCCGCCCGCGCCCGCTGCACCGGAGGTGCGCACGATGACCGACCGTCCCGCCGTCCGTACACCGCAGGGGGTGCTGCGGGGGACGGTCGCGGGCGGGGCCGCCGCCTACCGCGGGGTGCCGTACGCCGTCGCCGGGCGGTTCTCGGCGCCGCGGGACGCGCCCGGCTGGACGGGGGTACGGGACGCCGCCGCGCCCGGCCCCGCCGCGCCCCAGCCGCCCTCGCGGCTCGCCCCCGTCATGGGGCCCGGCGGCGGGCTCCCGCAGAGCGAGGACTGCCTCGCGGTGCACGTGTGGACGCCCGACCTGCACGGCGAGGGCGGCACCGGCCTGCCCGTCCTGGTCTGGCTGCACGGCGGCGGCTTCTCCAGCGGCTCCGGCGGCGAGGACTTCTACGACGGCACGCAGCTCGCCGCGCGCGGACACATGGTCGTGGTGACGGTCAACTACCGCCTCGGCGCCTTCGGTTACGCCCACCTCGGGCCGCAGGCGGCGGCCGTCAACCCGGGCCTGCTCGACCAGGTCGCCGCCCTGCGCTGGGTGCGGGCGTCGGCGCCCGCGTTCGGCGGTGACCCGGGCCGCGTCACGCTCGCCGGGCAGTCGGCGGGTGCCCTCTCCGTCCTCGCGCTGCTCGCCCACCCCGCCGGACGCGGCCTGTTCGCGCGGGCCGTCCTCCAGAGCGCCCCGGCAGGCGTCGCGCCCGACGCCCGGGAGCGGGCCGTCGCCCGCGCGCGGCGCCTGGCGCGGCTCGCGGGCGTGCCGCCCGGCCCCGACACGGGCGGGGAGGCGGACCCCGAGCCGGGTGGGCCCGCGCCGCCGTGGGCCGCCGGGCTGCGCTCCCTCGGCGTCAGCGCGCTGCTCGGCGCCCAGCAGGCCCTGGCCCGCGAGGCGGCCGAGCCGCTGTCCGTGACGCCGCCGCTGCAACTGGTCGCGGCGGGCGGGCTGCCCGCCGATCCCGTCGGCGCCGCGCGCACCGGCGTACCGCTCCTGGTCGGCACCGCGCGGGACGAGGCGCGGGCCTTCTTCCCCGACGAGCCCGCGGCCGTCCTCGCCGACGTCACCGCCCGGCGCTTCACCGACGGGACGCTCCGCCTCGCGGCCCGCGCCGCCACCGCGCACGCCTACCGGTTCGACTGGGCCCCGCCCGGCAGCCCGCTCGGGCCCTGCCACTGCGTCGAGCTGCCCTTCCTCTTCGGCGCCGACCGCCCCGCCTGGCGCCCGGCCCCGATGCTCGCGGGCGCCGACCCGGCGGACCTGCGCCGGCTGACCGCCGAGGTCCAGACCGCGTGGGCGGCCTTCGCGCACACCGGCGATCCGGGATGGGCCGCGTACCCGTACGTCAGGACCTTCGGGTAGCCGCGGCCCCCCGGCCCCGGCCCCGGCCTCGGCCCCCCTCGGAACGCGGTCGACACCTTCCGGCGGCGGCGCCGACAATCGCGCCATGAGCCTTTCCGTGCACACCTTCGGCTACGACGCCGACGGCGGCCACGACTTCCTCGACGACCCGGACGGCGGCCGCGACCTGGCCGGGTTCGAGAGCACCCGGAAGCGGCTGTGGGGCGGCGAGGCGGTCGTGGCCCTGGGGGCGCGCTTCCTGCCGCGGCTCGCGCGCGAGGATCTCTACGTGGAGCGGGACGACATCGCGGACTTCCTCGCCGAGTGCGCCCTGCTGCGGCCGCACCTGGACGACCTGGCCGAACGCGGCGGCTACCTCCCGGACTACGTGCGTGAGCGCTTCGCCAACATCGTCGCGGCCGCCGAACGGGCCCGGGGCGTGGGCGGCGGCATCGTCATCTGGTGACGCGACCGGAGGGGGCCTTCCGTGCCTCCCGGGCCCTCCCGTCCCTCCCGGGCCCGCGTCCGGGGGCCGCGCGGGGCGACACGCGCTTATCAACTAACCGATCAGTTGACAACGCTCCTCGGGCGAGGTTCCATGGGAGACGTTGCTAATCAACCGGTTAGTAAGAAGTGTCGGCCGGTGCGCAAGGAGACAGTCATGCCGGAGCAGATGCCTGAGCAGAACACCACCACACCCCTCGTCCTCCTGGTCAGCGGCGCCTCGCGCGGCCTCGGGCGGGAGATCGCGGCGGCCGCGCTGGCCGCCGGGCACCGGGTCGTCGCCGGGGTCCGCAAGGCCGGAGCGCTCGACGACCTCGCGGACGCGTACGGGGAGCGGCTCGCCGTGACCGAGCTGGACGTCACCGACGGCGAGGCGGCGCGCGCCGCGGTCCGTACCGCGGTCGACCGCTTCGGACGGCTCGACGTCCTGGTCAACAACGCGGGGTACGCGAACGTCGGCTCCGTCGAGGACGTCGACTTCGAGGACTTCCGCGCCCAGGTCGACACCAACCTCTTCGGCGTCGTCCGCCTCACGCAGGCCGCGCTGCCGGTCATGCGCGAGCAGCGCGCCGGGCACATCGTGCAGATCTCGTCGGTCGGCGGGCGGCTCGCGACCCCCGGGCTCGGGGCGTACCAGTCCGCGAAGTGGGCGGTCGGCGGCTTCTCGTCGGTGCTGGCCGCCGAGGTCGGCCCGCTCGGCATCAAGGTCACCGTCATCGAGCCGGGCGGCATGAGCACCGACTGGGCCGGGTCCTCGATGCGGATCGACCCCATCCGGCCGGAGTACGAGGAGACGGTCGGCGCGATGGCGCGCGTCCACTCCCCGCAGGCCCTCGCGGCGAGCGACCCGGTGAAGGTCGCCCGGCTGGTCCTGGACGTCGTCGGCCTCGACGAGCCGCCGCTGCGGCTGCTCGCCGGTCCCGACGCGTACGCCTACGCCACGGCGGCGGGCCGCGCGCTGCTCGCGTCCGACGAGCGGTGGCAGCAGCTGAGCGAGTCCACGGCCGTAGACGGCGTCACGGCCGAACAGCTCGACCCGCTGCGGCAGTCGCGCTGACCGAGCCGCAGTCCGCCTCGGGGCCGACCCCGGCCCGCGCCCCGCGCAGCCGTACGCCCAACCGTCAACCACCGCTCATGTGCGTGTAGTTGACGGTGGCCGTTCGGCTCGGGGGAACGCGTGGCATCCTGTGACCTTCACGCCCCGCCGGTCACCGTCGGAAGGACGACCCGGGGGAGGGGCTGGGGGGAGTGGGGCGCATGAAGCTGTGCTTTCTGGTGGAGGAGAACTACCGCCACGACGGCATGCCGGTGGAGGTGATCCGGCAACTCACCGCGTGGGGCCACCAGGTGGACGTCGTACGGCCCGGCGGCTCGCTGCTGCGGATGACCGACCTGCTGCGTACGGCCGCGCACGACGCGTGGGTGCTCAAGACCGTCTCCGGCGGGCCCGGCCTCACCCTGCTGGAGGCCGCCGCGGCAGCCGGGCTCACGACCGTCAACGACGCGCGGGCCATCCGCGGGGTGCGGGACAAGGCGCTCGCCGCCGCGATCGGCCGGGCCGGCGGGGTGCCGATGCCGACGACCTACGCGGCCGCCCGGCCCGAACTCCTCGCCGAGATACCGGAGTCGGACTACCCGCTGGTCGTCAAGCCCGCCGACGGCAGTTCGGGACGGGCCGTGCACCTGGTCGCCACGCCCGCCGCCCTCACCGCCCTCACCCCGGAACTGCGCGGCGAGGGCCTGCTCGTCGCGCAGCCGTACGTGCCCAACTCCGGTGTGGACCTCAAGGTCTACTGCGTCCGCGACGACTTCTACGCCACCGAGCGCCGCTCCCCGCTGCACCCCGACCTGCCGCAGCCCGAACGCCGGGTGCCGCTGCCGCGCGAGGTCGCCGCGATCGCCGCGCGCGTCGGCGCGATCTACGGGCTCGACCTCTACGGCCTGGACGTGCTGCTCGCCCCGGACGGCCCGGTCGTCGTGGACGTCAACGACTTTCCGAGCTTCCGGCAGGTCCCCGACGCGGCCGCGCGCGTCGCCGCCGCCGTCCTCGGCCTGGCCCGCGACCGCCGCCCGGCACCCCCGGCCCCGCGCCCCGCCCCCGTCCCGACCCCGGCCCCCACGGCCGTCCCGGTCCCATGAGCACCCCCGGCGGTGCGGGTGAGCCGTTCGGGACGGACCCGGGCCGTGGTTCCGGTGGCGCGGGTGAGCTGTTCGGTGCGGACCCGGGCTCGCGGGCCGCGCGGTCCCGGAGCCGCAGTCCGCTCGGGGCCGCTCCTCCGGGGGCGCCGCCGCGGGTGCGGCGGCCGCTGCGGGTCGGGCTCGTCACGGCCGACCCCGGCCACCCGCTGCTCGCCGCGGCGGCGGCCCTGCTGGCGGGCGGCGGCGCGAGCGTCGAGGTGCTCGATCCGGCGGGCCCTCGCCCACCGGGTGAGCCCGCCGACGTCTACCTGCTCAAGGCCCGTACGCCGCAGGCGCTGGAGCTGGCCCGCGCGCTGGAGGACGCGGGGGCGCGGGTCGTCAACTCCGCAGCCGCGACCGCCCGTTGCCAGGACCGCCAGGCGATGGCCGCCGACGCCCTGGGCGCGGGGCTGCCCTTCGCGCCGACCCGCTGCTATCCCTCGCCCGCCGAACTCGCCGCCGGGGAGGCGCAGTCCGGGCCGGTCGTGGTGAAGAGCAGGCACAGCCGCAAGTCCGACACCGTCGTACGGCTCGACGGCCCTTCGGCCGTACGGGACTTCGCCGCCACCGCGCCCGAAGAGCCGTACGTCGTGCAGGACTTCGTGCCCAACTCCGGCTGGGACCACAAGCTCTACGCCGTCGGCCCGCACGTCTTCACCGCCCGCCGCCGGTCCGAACTCGCCGCCCCCACCGCCGACACCGGGCCCGTGCCCGCAGCGCTCCCGCCCGCGTGGCGGGACCTGGTCCGCCGCACCGGTGCCGCCTTCGGCCTGGACGTCTACGGCGTGGACGTCGTCACCACCCCGGCGGGGCCCGTCGTCGTGGACGTCAACGCCTTCCCCGGCCTGCGCGGCCGCCCCGGCGCCCCCGAGGCGCTCGCCGCGCTCGTGCTGCGCGGCGCGGGCGGCTGGACGGCCGCGGCCTGCGGCGGCCCCTGGGCCTGAGCCCCGGCTGAGCCCCGGCGGACCCGGACCGTACGGTCAGGAGGCCGCCCTCGCGCGCGCCGCCTCGATGTCGGCGTGGTGCGCCTCCGCCCACCGGCACAGCCCGTGCAGCAGCGGGGACAGCGACTCCCCGAGCGGCGTCAGCGAATACTCGACGTGCGGCGGCACCACCGGGAAGGCCTCCCGGTGGACCAGCCCGTCCGCCTCCAGCGAGCGCAGCGTCTGCGTGAGCATCTTCTGGCTGATCCCGCCCACCGTGCGCATCAACTCGGCGTGCCGGTGCGGGCGGTGCCCCAGCAGGAAGAGGATGAGCGCGCTCCACTTGTCGGAGACCAGCTCCAGCACCTGGCGCGACCCGCAGTGCGGGTTGAGGACGTCGGGGACGGCGATCCCGGGCGGCCCGGCGGCGTCGAAGCGGGTGCCGGTGCCGGTGCTGCTGTCGGGGCCGGTGCCGGGGTCGCTGCCGGGTCCGGTCTCGTCGGGCATGGGGTGACTCCTTCGTGCCGGGCCGGCCGGCGGTGGGCGACAGGCACCCGAAAGTGCGTACTGGTCAGCGGAATCGAGTGGAGCTTACGGTCCCGGTGTGGCCAGGTGCCGCCCGCCGCAAGGGAGTCGGCCTCCCCGGCGCGGCAGCGCCCGCCCGTGCCCCGGGCCCGGGGCACGGCGCCGTACGCCACCACCCACCCTTACGACAGGACAGGAAGCGGATACGTCATGCGCTACGCAGTGCTCGGCACCGGCATCGTCGGCCGGACCCTCGCCGGCAAGCTCGCCACGCTCGGCCACGAGGTCGTCGTCGGCACCCGCGACCCGGGCGCGACGCTCGCCCGCACCGAGCCCGACGCCTACGGCAACGCCCCCTTCGCCGCGTGGCTCGCCGCCCACCCGGCCGTCGCGCTCGCGACCTTCGCCGAGGCGGCCGCGGACGCGCAGACCGTCGTCAACGCCAGCTCCGGCGCCGCCACTCTCGACGTGCTGGCCGCGGCCGGTGCCGCGAACCTCGCCGGGAAGCCGCTCGTGGACGTCGCCAACCCGCTGGACTTCTCGCGGGGCGCGCCGCCCTCGCTCGACCCCGTCAACACCGACAGCCTCGCCGAGCAGATCCAGCGGGCCTTCCCCGCCGCGAAGGTCGTCAAGACGCTGAACACGATGAACGTCGCCGTCATGGTCGATCCGGCCCGGGTGCCGGGCGAGCACACCGTCTTCGTCTGCGGCGCCGACGCGGACGCGAAGAAGGAGGTCACCGCGCTGCTGGAGTCCTTCGGCTGGCCGCCCGCGAGCGTCATCGACCTCGGCGGCGTCGCGAGCGCCCGCGGCACGGAGATGCTGCTGCCCGTGTGGCTGCGGCTGTTCGGCGTGATCGGCCACCCGGACTTCAACTTCCACATCGCGGGAGCGGGCACCCCGGCCTGAGCCCCCCCGCGTCCTCGGCCCGCGCGGGCCGTACGAAGGGGGCGGCGCCGCCCGCGCGGTCAGGGCGGCCCCGACCCGTTCAGCCAGAACGCCCCGTACACCGCGGCCCCCAGCGCGCACACCGCCAGCACCGCCGCCCGCCACCGCACCCGCAGCCGCCCCAGCGCCGCCGCCACCGGCACCAGCACGCCGAACGCGGGCATCAGCAGCCGCGGCTTCGAGCCGAAGTAGCCCGACGAGCACAGCGCCAGCGCGAGCACGATCCCCGTGTAGACCTGCACGGGCAGCGGCAGCCGCGGCCCGCCCTCCCGGAAGCCCCGCACATACCCCCACAGCAGCACCCCGACACCGGCCGCGAGCAGCACCCCGCCCACGTACGGCGGGCGCGTGGCGAGCCCGCCGGTGAAGCGGACGAAGGCCGCCCCGCCGTCGAAGCCGTTGCCCCACCCGCGCTGCACGTCCAGGTAGCCGAACAGGCTGCCGCGCCGGGCGCCCACCCACAGCACGTACCCGGCGGCCCCCGCCGGGGCCAGCAGCGCACCGGCCACCAGCCGCGGCGAGACCCCGGCCCGCCGCGCGTGCGTCCCCGCGGCCACCAGCACCGCGCACGCCACCGCGAGCCCGATCGGCCGGGTCAGCCCGGCGGCCGACGCGAGCAGGCCCGCGGCGATCCACCGCCGGTCCAGCGCGCAGCACAGCGACCACGCGGCCAGCGCGGTGAACAGCGACTCGCTGTACGCCATCGACTGCACGATCCCCACCGGCAGCGCGGCCCACAGCACGACGGCCGTGATCGCGACGTCCGGCCGCTCCGGGACGGATCGCCGCACCACCGCATGGATGCCCGCGGCCGCGGCGAGCGAGGCCACCGCCGAGACCAGCAGCCCGGCGTCCGGCTCCGCCAGCCCCGTCAGCCACGACACCGACCGCTCCAGCCACGGCAGCAGCGGGAAGAACGCCAGGTCGGACAGCCGCCGGCCGTCCGGCGCAGTCAGGACGTAGTCGTAGCCCCGGTCGACGACCCGCACGTACCAGAGCGAGTCCCAGCGGCGGGAGAGCAGCGTCACCGCGCTCTTGCCGTTCGCCGCCGACCAGATCGCGAGCACGACGAGCCCGGCGGCGCGCACCGCCACGTAGCCGCACAGCGCGACCACCAGCCCGCGCCGGGCACCCCCGGCGCTGGACCCGGGCAGCGGCCGCCGCGTCGGAAGACCTGCCGTCAGCACGGCACCGGCTCTCGCTCTCGTCGGGGACGGTCGACGGGAGCCCGGCTCCGCCGCCGTACGCGTACGCGTACGCGCTGCCGTGCCCCCCGCCGCATCCTACGGGGACGACACGAGGGTGCCCGGAACCCGGCCGCTGGGTGGGTGGTTGCTCGCGCAGTTCCTCGCGCCCCTGGGTGGTACCCGGCGGGGCATCGCGCTTTCCCTCCGGGGGTGGGTCGGGGGCCGCCACGGGGCACCTCCTCGGAATGCGCGTTCGGCCTCTTACCTGGTTGGTGAGGGACTGGGAGCGCATTCCTGCGGGGGCACCCCGCACCGTCCCCCTCCGGCCGGACTGGCGGCTGCCTGCCGGTGGGGGGTGAGCGTTTTCAGGGGGCGCGTGGGGGCACCTCCCAGGCGAAGCTCTGGGGGAGAGCTGCGCGGCAAGCCCCCACCGGCGGAAGGTCGCGGCGACCGCCGCAAGAGGCACCGCGGAGCGCGGAGGGCTCAAGGGGAGGGGCTCAGTGGAGGGAGTGGAAGGTGGAGCGGAGGCGGCGCGCCTCGGCGAGGCGGCGTTCGTAGGTGGCACCTACGTAGACGAGGAGGCCGCCCGCCAGGGCGACGGGTGCCCAGTGGGGGACGTGCGCGAGGGAGTGGAGGACGGCCGGGGCGAGCTCGTGCGCCGCGTCGGCGAGCAGGACGAGGCCGCCCGCGACGAGCGGGGCCCGGAGGCGGTGCCGGGCGCCGAGCAGGGTCAACGTCAGCGCCGCGGCGCCCAGCAGCAGGGGCCGGGGCCCGTGCGGCTGGGCCCATACCGCGACCAGGCTGGGCAGCAGCGTCGCGCAGAGGCCCGGCCCGTAGGCGGGCCATGAGCCGAGCGCGGGTGTGCGGCGGCGCCGCAGGTGCCCCAGGGCGAGGAGTACGGCGGAGGGCCCGGCGGTGTACGGCTCGGGGGCGTGCACCTCCGCGAGGGCGAGCTGCACCCACAGGGACGCGCTGAGCAGGAGCGCGGCCGCGGTCGCGGCGGCCCGGCGGCGTTCGGCGCGGAGCGCGGTTCCGGCGGCGCCCGCTCCGGCGAGGGCCAGCGCGAGGCTGAGTTCCTGCGGGTGCCCGGCGGTCGCGGTGACCGCCACCGCGCCGAGCACGTATCCGGCGTATTCCGCCCCCGCCCCGGCGGCCCCCGCCACGGATACGGTCGCGAGCGCGACCCCCAGGACGGCGAACGCGGCGAGGTGCGACGGCAGCCCGGCGGCGTGCGCGGCCCGCGCGGCCTCGTACCCGAGTGCGGCGACGGCCACCGTGCCCGCCGGGAGGACGAAGCGCCGCGCCGTGGCGGCGCCGCCCGCGACGACGGCCGCGATCCCCCACACGGTGAGCGCGGCGCCGTCCCGCGCGAGGGACCAGCCGAGGGCGACCGCCCCCGCGGCGAGCAGGACGCAGAGCGCGGCGGCGGGCCCGGCCCCCCACGGCGACGGGAGGTGGGGGCCCGCAGGCCCCGCGGGTCCGGTCCGGGCCAGGGCCGCGGTCGCGGCGAGCGCGAGGGCCGTCGGGACCGCGACCGCCACCGCGTACGGGGCGCCCGCCGCGACGGGCGCGGTCACGGCCGCCGCCACCGCGGCCACCGCCGCCCCGCACCACAGCGGCAGCGCCACCGCCCGGAAACGTACGGCCGCTCCCGCCGCGACAGCCGCCACCAGGGCGGCGACTGTCGCGACGGTTCCGGTGACATGCCACGTCCCGGGGAAGTCCGGTGCCCCGCGCAGGGGTTCGGTGAGTGCGCGGAGCAGGTCCGGAAGGACGGACACGCCTGCGGCGGCCAGCGCGAACGCGCCGGCCGCCGACAGTCCGAGGGCCACGGGGCCGTGGCCGCGGCGGGGCGGCAGGGCGAAGGCCACCGCCGCCAGCAGCGCCGCCGGGCCCGCCCACGCCAGGGGGAGCCAGGTGTGCGGCAGCGCGAGGTGCGGTGCGACCGCGGCGGCGGCGAGCAGGGCCAGGCCCGCGAGCGCCGCCGTGGCCGTACGGACGGGCGGGGCGGCGGCGCGCAGGCCCGCCGCCCCCAGGCCCAGCGCGGCGGCGAGCAGCAGCGGGACGCAGGCGCGCAGCGCCGGGCCGTAGGAGTCGAAGGAGTACGCGGCCGCGCCCGCGAGCAGGCCCCCCGCGGCCGCCCCCACCGCCGCGGCGCCGACCGCGAAGGGCCCCGGCACGCGCGCCCGCAGCCGCGCCGCCACGGCGAGGTCCGCGCCCGCGCTCACGAGCAGGGCGTACGCCAGCCCCGTGGCGTGGGCGTGCGCGTACCCCGCGGTGAGCGGGGCGGGCAGTTGCAGCAGGAGCAGGGCGGCATACGGCAGCAGCTCCGAGCGGCTGAGCCGCGCGTACGCCGCCGCGCCCGCCGCGGCGAGCCCCGTGACCGCGGCCCAGTAGCCGTACGCCCGTACGCCGTCGAGCCCGGCGAGTCCCGCGGCCCGTGCGGCGTACGCGTCGAGCAGCACCAGCGCGAGGCCCACCGCCGAGGCGGTCTCCGCGGTGGCGGCCAGGGCACGGCGCCGCAGCGGGAAGGGCGCGGCCAGTACGGCGAGCGTCAGCACCGCCAGGACGGCGGTGCGGGCGCCGATCCCGAAACGCCCCCAGCTCACGAGCGTGAACACCAGCCCGGCGAGGGTGAGCAGCGAGCCGCCGAGCGTGAGCAGCAGCGTCTGCGCGGACCGCGCCCCGACCTCCGTCACCGGCACCCCCGCGACGTCGGCGCGCCGCCCCCGCAACGCCGCGAGCAGCACCGCCCGCCGCTGCACCAGCACCGCCTGCCGCGCCGCGATCCCCCGCAACTCCGCGGCGATGAGCCCCAGTTCCACCACCTCGCCCCCGACGAGCGGCAACCCGCACCGCCCACACCCGGCGTCAGCCGGACCAAGCGGCCACCCACAGTCGGGACACCGGTCGAATTCCATCCCCCGAGTCTGCGATCCCCCCCGCCGAGCGGCATGAGTACGCATACTCAATCCCACCCGCCCCCCCGTGCCCCCTCCGCACCGCCGCCGCCCACCCCGCAGACCCGCGCCCCCGCAGGGGCGCGGGGAACCGCGCGCCCAGCCCCCACGGCCCGGTGGCCGGGAACGGTGGTCGCCCCGCAGGGGCGCGGGGAACTGCGCGCTCAGCCCCCACGGCCCGGTGGCCGGAGACGGCGGTCGCCCCCCCAGGGGCGCGGGGAACTGCGCGCTCAGCCCCCACCGCCCGGTGGCCGGAGACGGTGGTCGCCCCCCCAGGGGCGCGAGGAACTGCGCGCCCAGCCCCCACCGGCCGATGGTCCGGCGCGAACCGGATCGCCCCTCCGGGTCGGCAACCCCCCACCGCCCGGCAGCGGCCCCGCAGGGGCGCGGGGAACTGCGCGCTCAGCCCCCACCGCCCGGTGGCCCGGCGCGGACCGGACCCCCGGAGCCCGCGGCAGCGGGGAGGTCAGGGTGTCGGGACGAGCGTGAGGTACGCGATGCCCAGAGTCGCCCGGTACCCGCGGAGCCACGCGCAGCGGTGAGCGTCGAGGCGTTCGCGGGTCGCTCGGGCCGCCGGGTGGGCGGGGTGGGCGGCGAGCCATAGTTCGGCGTCGGCGAGGTAGCCGGATTCGAAGTCGTCCCATTCCGCGCGGTCCGCGGATTCGATCCACACGGGGCGCAGTCCCGCGGCGGCCGCGGTGTCGACGAGGGTCGCGAGGTCGGTGTGGTCGGTGGCGGCGGCGTCCGGCCAGGACGCCGCCAGCTCCGCGGGGGTGGGCTCGCGTTCCCAGTAGCCCTCGCCGAGGAGCACGCGGCCGCCGGGCCGGACGCGGGCGCGCAGGGCGGCGAGCGCGTCGGGGAGGTTGTCGGCGAGGGCCTGGCTCGCGCCGAGGCAGAGGACGATGTCGGCGGGCTCGGTGTCGGCGGTGGCCGCGTCCGTTTCGACGAAGTCGGTCCGCGGGGTGAGTCCGCGGGCGGCCGCGTGGGCGCGGCCGCGTGCGAGGTCGTCGGGGGCGAGGTCGAGGCCGGTGCCGTGCGCCGCGGGGGCCGCGGTGAGGAGGCGCAGCATGAGTTCGCCCCAGCCGCAGCCGATGTCGAGGACGCGTCCGCCGTCGGGTGCGGCGGCCAGTACCGGGGCGAGGCGCTGCACCCAGCGTGCGGCGCGTGCCTCGCCGATGGGTCCGTGGAAGACCAGGGAGGTGAGCCGCGGCGGCCCGTCGTCTGCGGGTTCAGGCGTGGGGGCCGGGTCCGGCGGGAGGTGTGCGGATCGCGTCATCCGGCGAACCTACGCACCGCCCGCCGCGGCGGGCACCTCAATTACCGGCGGCGGTCTCGGCAGGGAAGAGCGTCGCGGCGACGTGGTGCGTGTCGGCGTACTCGATCACCGAGGTGATGCGCCCCTCCCGTACCGTGAAGATCCCGATGCACCGGTTGTCGTACGCGGCCCCGTGCACCGTCCGCGCCTTCGACGTCCATTCGGCGACGACGCGTTCGCCTTCCGCGACGGTGCTCACCAGCTCGATGCGCATGGTGCCGGGCACGAACACCGTGCCCATGGCGCCGAGGAAGTCGTTGACGATCGCGTCCCGGCCCTGCCAGATCTTCGAGGTGGGGAGCGAGCCGGGGTAGTGCCAGGTGACGTCGGGCGCGAAGCTCTCGCGGATGAGGTCGATGTCGCCGTCGCGGACGGCCTCCACGTAGCGGACGACGACGGCGCGCGGGTCGGTGAGGCGGGTCTGCGGGGTGGCCTGCGGGGCGGCCTGCGGGGCGGTCTGCAGGGTCTCGTTCATGGCGGGGAGCCTTTCTGTGGGAAGAGGAAGAGAGGATGGTCAGGCGAGGGTCAGCACGGCCTTGCCGCGGATGCGGCGTTCTCGCAGGTCGGTGAGGGTCGCGGCGGTGTCCGCCCAGTCGGCGACCCGGCCGATCTCCGGGTGGAGGCGGCCGCCTGCGGTGAGGCGGACGAGCGCGGCGAGGTCCGTGTCGAGCGGGGTGTCCGCGTCGAGGTAGTGGAAGTGGCGGATGACCGCCGATTCGGGGCCTGCGAAGAAGTCGAAGAAGTCGAGGGTGACGGGGGTGCGGCTGGCCTGGCCGAACCAGATGAGGGTGCCGCGGCGGGCGAGCCGGGCGAGGGCGGCGGGGAGTGCGGCGCCGCCGGTGGATTCGAGGACGACGTCGTACGGGCCGCGGGCGGCGGTGACGTCGTGGACGACCTCGGCGGCGCCCAGTTCGCGCAGCCGTGCGCCGCGTTCGGCGTCCCGGGTGACGGCGGTGACCTCGGCCCCGGCGGCGGCCGCCAGTTCGGTGACGTAGTGGCCGACGCCGCCGGAGGCGCCGGTGAGCAGCATGCGGCGGCCGGGGACGGGGCCCGCGGCGCGCAGCAGGCGCAGCGCGGTGAGGCCCGCGAGGGGGAGGGCGGCGGCCTGGAGGGTGGTGACGGTGTCGGGGAGGACGGCGAGCGCGGTGGTGGGGACGGCGGCGAACTCCGCCCATCCGCCGCTCATCGGGTGGCCGACGACCCGGGCGAAGCCCGCGGGGCCGGTGCCGTCGGCGGCGGGCTGGACGACGAGTCCGGCGATGTCCTTGCCGGGGCGGTCGCCGGGCGCGGGCGCCTCCAGCTTGAAGGTCTCGCCGCGGTTGACGGAGAAGGCCTCGACCTTCACGAGCGCCTCCCCGGGCCCCGGTACGGGCTCGGGCACCTCGGCCAGTGCGACGGGTTCGGCGGCGTCCCCGGTGGGTATGTAGGCCTTCATCTCTTCCTGCCCCCTTCTGGTGTGTTCTGCGGCGCCCTCGGCGTCTGACGTCATCCCACCGCGACCGCCCCCGCCCCGGCCAACAACCTTGCGGCCCCTTCGACAACCGGACGTTGTCGGCTATGGTCAGGCCCATGGACGAGGCCCTGGATTCCGGTTCCACCCCAGTCGCTCCCGGTCCCGCTCCCGGTCCTGATCTCGATCTCGACCTCGGCCATGTCCGGGCCTTCGCCGTCACCGCCGAGACGCTGCACTTCGGGCAGGCCGCCGCCCGGCTCGGGATCTCCCAGCAGGCGCTGTCCAAGCGGGTCGCCCGGCTGGAGGCGCTGCTCGGCGCCCGCCTCCTCGACCGTGACGGCGGCGCGCGGGGCACCCGGCTGACCGACGCCGGGGAGCGGTTCGTGCCCGCGGCGCGGGAGGCGCTGGCGGCGGGGGAGCGGGCGGTGGCCGCGGTGCGCGGCGGGCGGCAGGCGCTGCGGCTGGACGTGTGGGGGCATCTGTACGCCCCGATGCGCACCGTCGCGCACGCCGCCGACGCGGCCGCGGCGGCCGACCCGGCGCTGCGGCTGGAGCCGGGTCCGGGGCGGGACTGGCCGTCGGTCGCGGAGGCGCTGCTGAGCGGGGCGGCGGACGCGGGGTTCGGGCGGGTGCACCCGCTGCCGGACGGGCGGGACCGGGGGCTGGCGCACCGGCTGGTGCGGCTGGAGCCGGTCGACGCGGTGGTCAGCGCCGCGCACCCGCTCGCCGGGGCGGCCGAGCTGCGCCCGTCCGACCTGCGCGACAGCGTGCTGTGGGCCCCGGCGGAGCTGCCGCGGCTGGACTTCCTGCGCCGCTTCGCCGACGACTTCGGCATCGCCGGGCGCCAGAGCGGCCCGAACCTCGGCCCCGACCACCTCGTCCAGCACATCCGCGACGACCCGCGGTTCTTCACGCTGGTGCCCGCGGACGCGCCGCTGCCGTCGTCCGCGGGCCTGCGGTCGATCCCGCTGACCGGCCCGACACCGCTCTACGCCTGGTCCCTGGCCTGGCGCGACACCCCGCGGCATCCGCTGCTGGACGCCCTGCTGGGCGCGTTCACCGCGGCGGCCCGAGCCCGCCGCTGGCTCGACTACGTGCCCGGCCGCGACTGGCTCCCGGACGCCGACCACGCGCAGCTCGCGCCGTCCGCGGGCGGCGGAAAAGAAAATCCGGGAAATCTCACGGGGGATGTCGAGAACCGCGGTGCGGCTCCGTCCTCGGAGTGAAGGCGGCCAGAATGGGCCGCACCGCACGGAGGAGACCACCATGGCCAAGTACCTGCTGCTCAAGCACTACCGGGGTGCTCCGGCGCCGGTCAACGACGTCCGCATGGACCGGTGGACGCCCGAGGAGGTCACCGCGCACATCCAGTTCATGCGGGACTTCGCGGCGAAGCTGGAGGAGACGGGCGAGTTCGTGGACGCGCAGGCGCTCGCGCCCGAGGGCACCTGGGTGCAGTACGGCGGCGAGGGCCGCCCGCCGGTCACCGACGGGCCGTTCGCCGAGACGAAGGACCTCATCGCGGGCTGGATGGTGATCGACGTCGACAGCTACGAGCGCGCCGTCGAGCTGGCGGGCGAGCTGTCCGCGGCGCCGGGCGCGGGCGGCCGGCCCATCCACGAGTGGCTGGAGCTGCGCCCGTTCATGACCGAAGAGCCCCCGACGATCACGGAGTGACGGTGCGCGACAGGCGTACGCCGCCGGATCCCGCGGGCCCCACCCGGCCCGCGGGCCCGGCGTCCTGCGACGAGGCGCCCGCGCCCCTCGACGAGGCCCTGCTGCGCGGCCTCACCCCGTACGTCCTGACCGTCCTCGTCCGCCGCGGGGCGGACTTCGCGACGGCCGAGGACGCGGTGCAGGACGCGCTCGTGGAGGCCGTGCGCGTCTGGCCGGGCGAGCCGCCGCGCGATCCGCGCGGCTGGCTGGTGGCCGTCGCGTGGCGGCGCTTCCTGGACGTGGCCCGCGCGGAGAGCGCGCGCCGCCGCCGGGAGGACCGGGTCGACCGGGAGCCGGCGCCGGGGCCCGCGCCCGGCGCGGACGACACGCTGCGGCTCTACTTCCTGTGCGCCCACCCGGCGCTGAGCCCCTCCTCGGCGGTGGCGCTGACGCTGCGCGCGGTCGGCGGGCTCACGACCCGGCAGATCGCGGGCGCCTACCTCGTGCCCGAGGCGACGATGGCGCAGCGCATCAGCCGCGCCAAGCGCACCGTCTCGGGCGAGCGGCTGGACCGGCCCGGTGACGTCGGCACCGTGCTGCGCACGCTCTACCTGGTCTTCAACGAGGGCTACTCCGGTGACGTCGACCTCGCCGCCGAAGCGATCCGGCTCACCCGGCAGCTGGCCGCCGCGTTCGACCACCCCGAGGTCGCGGGCCTGCTCGCGCTGATGCTGCTGCACCACGCCCGGCGCGCGTCCCGTACCGGGCCGGACGGCGCGCTCGTGCCGCTCGCCGAGCAGGACCGCGGCCGCTGGGACACCGCCGCGATCGCCGAGGGCGTGGCGATCCTGCAGGGGGCGCTGTCGCGCGACCGGCTCGGCGAGTTCCAGGCGCAGGCGGCGATCGCGGCCCTGCACGCGGATGCGCCGACCGCCCGGGAGACGGACTGGGTGCAGATCGTCGAGTGGTACGACGAGCTGGAGCGGCTGACCGGCAGCCCGGTCGTCCGCCTCAACCGCGCGGTCGCGGTCGGCGAGGCGGACGGCCCGCGCGCGGGGCTGGCCGCGCTCGCCGCCCTCGACCCCGCCCTGCCCCGCTACACCGCCGCGTCCGCGTACCTCCACGAGCGGGCCGGTGACCTGCGTGCCGCGGCCCGGCTCTACGCCGAGGCCGCCGGGCAGGCCGCCGCCGTCCCGGAGCGCACGCACCTGACGCGGCGGGCCGCCCGTCTCAACACGGAGCTGAACACGGCCCGTTGAGGTGGCATCCTCGGGTGGCGTGGAGAACGTACGGGTGCGGCGGACGCGCAAGCTGCTGCGGGACGCGCTCATCGAGCTGATCGAGGAGCGCGGCTTCGACCGCGTCACGGTCGGCGAGATCTGCGCGCGGGCGATGGTCAGCCGGGCCGCCTTCTACCGCAGCCACCGGGACAAGTACCAGCTCGTCGAGACGATCTTCGACGAGGCCGTCGAGGAGATGCTCGGCGCGATGGCGGGGGAGGGCGGGGAGGACGGGAAGGACGGCGAGGGCGGGGAGCACGGGGAGGACGGCACGGACGGGGCCGAACGCTCGCCGCTGGAGCGCTGGATCGGCTTCTACCAGCACATCGACACCTACCACCGCTTCTACGGCGCCCTGCTCGGCCGCGGCGGCAGCCCGTGGTTCGCCGACCGCATGCGCGCGACGCTCGCCGGAATGGTCGCCGAGCACCTGCCCGCTCCGCCGGGCCGGGCCCCCGACGCGGGCGGCGGCCTCGTGCCGACGGTGCTCGCCGCGTTGTCCGTGCAGTCCATCACGTGGTGGCTGGAGCAGGGGCGGCCGTACCCGCCGCGGGGGATCGCGGTGCGGTCGGCGCGGCTGGCGTCGGCGGTGATCGCGGAGGCGCAGTCGTGGGAGGGCGCGGGGGGACGAAACGGGTAGCCGCGCGTCGCCTGGGACACACCGTGCGTGACCAGGACAAAACATTCTGAATGTATGCGCCGTATAAGTGGCCACCCCGCTCTTCCCAGACCTACGCTGAGTTATGGATGCGGCACTTCGGGGCGGAGACCCGGAGACATCCGTCGGCAGAAACGAACTGCACCCGCACACTGCGAAGGAGGTGGCTGGAATGGCCACCGATTCGACTCACTCGACATCGCAGATCGACACCCATCCCGACCTGATGGCCCTGCGCGGCCGTTACGCCGAGGCGTCTGCGAAGCCGATCTCGGGGCTGATCGAGGGCCTGTGCCTGTTGACCGGTCTCTACCTCGCGATCTCGCCGTGGGTGGTGAACTTCACCGGGTTCACCGGCCTGCGCGTGAGCAACCTGATCACCGGCATCGCGCTCGCCGTCCTGGCCATGGGCTTCGGCTCCGTGCTGGAGCGGACCGTGGGTCTTGGCTGGTGCGCCATCGCGATCGGCGTGTGGACGATCATCGCGCCCTGGGCGATCGCCGGACCCAACGCGGCCACCACCCACACGATCGTCAACAACGCGATCGTCGGCGGCGTCGCCTGTGCGCTCGGGCTGGCCACGATGGGGCTCGGCATGATGGGCGGCAGCAGGCGCGGATCCCGCGCGGCGGCACGCGGCACGACCGCCGCCGAGCACAGCGCCCGCCGCTGAGGCGGCAGCGCAAGCGCCCCCAAGGGGCGCGGGGAGATCTCCCCGCGCCCCTTCGTGCTGCCCGGGACCGCGCGGGGCGGACCCGCAGCCCCGGGGCCGGGCTAGACCCGCATCTCCGCCGGGACGGCCGCCAGCGCGGCCTGGATCGCCTCGACCAGGCGCACCGCGGACTCCGCGGTGAGTTCGAGCGCGACGCGCGCGGCCGGGCCGCGCGAGGGGTCGGTGAAGTCGATGTTGAGCGTGTGCTCGGCCATCGCGTGCACGGGGTGGTCGAAGTAGACCGTCACGTCCGAGACGTGGAACCACCCGCCGTCGGGACCGGGCTTGGCGCTCCCGTCGACGACGTCCTTGATCGTCGTGTACGTGCACATGCCGCTCAGCCCTCCGCCGACGCGAGGTGCTTGCCGTAGAAGGCCTCGATGCGCTCCCAGCCGTCGTTGGCGGCGGCCACGTCGTAGCTCGGGCGGTGGGTCGCGAAGAACGCGTGGCCCGCGCCCTCGTAGGAGTGGAACTCGAAGTCCTTGCCGTGCTCGGTGAGGATCCGGCCGAGTTCGGCGACCTGTTCCGGGCTCGGGTACTTGTCCTCGCCGCCGAACAGGCCGAGCAGCGGGGCGCCGAGCCGCGGCAGGTCCGCGACGAGCGGGGTGACCTTCATGTTCATGCCCTCGGGCACCTCGCCGACGACGAAGGCGCCGTAGCAGTCCACGGCCGCGTCGACGTCGTCCAGCCGGCAGGCGGCGAGCACCGCCTGGCGGCCGCCGGAGCAGTGGCCGATGACACCGATCCGGCCGTTGGCGTACGGCAGCGCGCGCAGGTACGCGGCCGCGCCGGCCACGTCGCCGACCAGCCGCTCGTCCGGCACCCCGCCCGCCGCGCGGCCCACCGCGGCCGCGTCGTCGGGGGCCGCGCCCGGGGCCTCGCGGTGGAAGAGGTTGGGGCAGATCGCGTCGTAGCCCATCTCGGCGAAGCGGCGCACGAATTCCTTGGTGCCGCGGTCGTAGCCGGGAAGGTGGTGGATGACGACGACGCCGCCGCGGCTGCGGGTGCCGGCGGGGCGCGCGAGGTACGCCTCGATCGCGTCGCCGCCGTGGCCGGTGACCGTGATCGTGGTGGCGAAGAGGGACCCGGCGGAGGTGTCCGGGAAGTCGGCTGGGTAGGCCGGACGAGCGGAGGAAGCAGAGGCTTCAGTCATGCGGCCATCTTTACCATAAGGCCGGACTGAACAGTTTATACTGAGAACCATGGAGCCCAGCGGCAGCTCGGACACACACCCGGCCGAACCGGACGTCCCCGGCGAGCCCGGCAGCCCCGCCCGGCTCGCCGCCGACCTGCGGGCCGCGCTCGGCCCCCTGGTCCGGCGGCTGCGGCAGTTCAAGCCCGGCGACGAACTGACCCTCTCGCAGACCTCCGCCCTCGTCCGGCTGGACCGCGAGGGCGCCGCGACCGCCTCCGAACTGGCCACCGCCGAAGGCATCCGCCCGCAGTCGATGGCCACGATCGTCGCCCGGCTGCACGAGCGCGGCCTCGTCACCCGCGAGCCCGACCCCCGCGACGGCCGGCGCATCGTCGTCACCGTCTCCGAGGCCGGACGCGCGGGCCTGCGCGGCTCCCGGCAGGAGAAGGCGCGCCGCCTCACCCGGGCCATCGCCGACGAACTCACCCCCGAGGAGCAGGCCACCCTCGCGGCGGCCCTCCCCCTGCTGGAGAGGATCACCCGGCGTGTCTGAGCCCGCGCACATACACCTGGCCGAGGACGGCGAGGGCGGCAGCGGCGGCGCCACGGCCAGTGGGCAGCGGCCCGACCGCTACAAGTGGATCGCGCTGTCCAACACCAGCCTCGGGATGTTCATGGCCACGGTGGACTCCTCCATCGTGATCATCTCCATGCCGGCGATCTTCCGCGGCATCCACCTCGACCCCTTCGCGGCCGGCAACATCAGCTACCTGCTGTGGATGATCATGGGCTACCTGCTGGTCACCGCGGTGCTGGTGGTCACCCTCGGGCGGCTCGGCGACATCGTCGGCCGGGTACGGATGTACAACCTCGGCTTCGTCGTCTTCACCCTCGCCTCCGTCGCGCTGTCCTTCGACCCCTTCCTCGGGCCGTCCGGCGCCCTGTGGCTCATCGGCTGGCGCGTGGTGCAGGCCCTCGGCGGCTCCATGCTCATGGCCAACTCCGCCGCGATCATCACCGACGCCTTCCCCTCCCACCAGCGCGGCATGGCCCTCGGCATCAACCAGATCTCCGCGCTGTCCGGCCAGTTCATCGGCCTCGTCCTCGGCGGCCTGCTGTCCGCGTGGGACTGGCGCGCGGTCTTCTGGGTCAACGTCCCCGTCGGCATCGTCGGCACCGTCTGGGCCTACCGCTCGCTGCGCGAGACCTCCGCCCGGACCAGGTCGCGTATCGACTGGTGGGGCAACCTCACCTTCGCCGCCGGACTCGGCGCGATCCTCGTCTCCATCACCTACGGCATCCAGCCCTACGCCGGCCACACCATGGGCTGGACCAGCCCCAAGGTCCTCGCCGGGCTCATCGGCGGCAGCGTGCTGCTGCTCGCCTTCTGCGTCATCGAGTCCCGCGTCACGGACCCGATGTTCAACCTCGGCCTCTTCCGCAACCGCGCCTTCACCGCGGGCAACGCCGCCTCGCTGCTGGCCTCCGTCGCCCGCGGCGGCCTGCAGTTCATGCTCATCATCTGGCTCCAGGGCATCTGGCTGCCGCTGCACGGCTACGACTACGCCGACGCCCCGCTGTGGGCGGGCATCTTCCTGCTCCCCCTCACCGCCGGGTTCCTCATCGCCGGCCCCCTGTGCGGCTGGCTGTCCGACCGCTACGGCGTACGCCTGTTCACCACCGGCGGCCTCGTCCTGTTCAGCAGCAGCTTCGTGGGCCTGCTGCTGCTCCCGATCACCTTCCCGTACTGGGCGTTCGCGCTGCTCATCATGTGCAACGGGATGGGCTCGGGGATGTTCTCCGCGCCGAACACCTCGGCGATCATGAGCAGCGTCCCGAACACGCACCGCGGGGCCGCGTCCGGGATGCGGTCCACCTTCCAGAACAGCGGCATGTCGCTGTCCATCGGGATCTTCTTCTCCCTGCTCATCGTCGGCCTCGCCGACCGCCTCCCCGCCGCCCTCTCCTCCGGCCTCCAGGCCCAGGGCGTCCCCGCCGCCACCGCCGCCCAGGCCGCGGCCCTCCCGCCCGTCTCGACGGTCTTCTCCGCCTTCCTCGGCATCAACCCCGTCCAGACCCTCCTCGGGCCCAGCGGCGTCCTCCCCACCCTCCCGGCCCACAACCGCGCCGTCCTCACCGGCAAGGAGTTCTTCCCGAACCTCATCTCCGCCCCCTTCCACCACGGCCTGGTCATCGTCTTCACCGCCGCCGCGGCGATGGGCCTGCTGGCGGCGACGGCGAGTCTGCTGCGGGGCAGCGGCAAGCGGGCCTGAGAGCTTCACGCCGGGGCTGTAACGCGCGGACCCGCACGACGCGTCGTAAGGACGTGAGCGCGTCGTCCGGAGGGAGCCGCACACAGTGCGTCCAGCACAGACCCAGGAGTACCTCGATTTCGCCCGGACCCGCATGGGTCCGCTCTACCGGTCGGCGTGCCTGCTGACCGGCGGCGACACCCATCTCGCCGAGGACCTCGTCCAGGAGACCCTCGGCCGGATGTACGTCGTCTGGGGCGGCCGCCGCGCCAAGCTCGGCAACCCGGCCGCGTACGCCCAGACCGTCCTCGTCCGCGCCTTCCTGTCGCACCAGCGCCGCCGCAGCGCGACCGAACGCCCGACGGCGGAGCCGCCGGAGCCGCCGCCCGTCGCCGACCCGCGCGACGACGCCACGCTGCGCCTGACCCTGCTCACGGCGCTCCAGCGGCTCAGCCCGCAGGACCGGGCCGTCCTGGTGCTGCGCTACTGGGAGGACCGCAGCATCGACGAGACCGCCACCGTGCTGGGCGCCAGCGCGGGCGCGATACGTACCCGGTCCTCCCGTGCGCTGGACCGCCTGCGCGCCGAGCTCGGTGACGAACTGCCCGACCTCGTCGACCACTGAGCATCCCGAAATCCTCCTCCGCACCTTGTGAGGGCACCCATGCACGTGGACTTCGAAGAGCGTCTCAGCACGATGCTGCGGCGCACCGCCGACACCTTCGCCCCCGACGACCCGCTGCTGCTGGTCGCCACCGGTCACGCCAGGGGCCGCAGGATGCGCCGCCGCCGCACGGCGGGCGTCGCCGCGGGGGCCGTCGCCCTGGTCGTCCTCGCGGCCGGCGGGGTGGCCGCCGGGACCGCACTGTCGCGCGACGGCTCAGGCGTGGCGGCCACCCCGTCCGGGGCGTCGCCCACGGTCACCGAGCCGGACTTCGCGACGGTCAACACCATGACACAGCGGCTCGTCCGGCTCCTGCCGCCCACCGCCCGGACCACGGGCAGCGGGGGCCGCGAACCCGGGGACGGCGTGGGCCCGGACGTCACGGTCGGGCTGGACATGGACAACGGCACGCTGGAGGTCGAGCTCGCCATCGGCAAGGAGCCCCGGGAAGCCTTCGCCTGTACGCCCGGAACCCCGTCCGACCGGTGCAGGATCCGGAACGTGAACGGCGGTCGGCTGCTGCTCACCAAGGACGACGCGTCGGTGATCGGCCACCGGGCGCCGGGCCAGGGCTGGGTCCTGGCCCTCTACAAGAAGGGTGACCACATCGTGGCTCTGGGGCAGTACCACGTCACCGCGAGCGGCTTCCCGGACACCGAGACGCCCTTCGGGGCTCCCATGCTCGACGAGGCGCAGATCACGCGCATCGTCACCGACCAGGCCTGGAGCCAGGTGGCCGACACGCTGCCCTCGCCGTCCCGGCTCTCCTACAACACCCCGCCCGGCGGGGCCGCGGCCAGGGGATCCGCCCCCCGCTGACACATCCCCGCGGCACACGCCAGACCTGGAGGGTCTTCCCGTTCACGCGCTTTTTGCGCATGCTTTGAGTACCCGGGTGCCGTTCAGCGCGGCTTCCGGGTGACAATGCGAAGTCGAGGCGCCGACGTCAGAGGTAGTCGGACCCTGAGCGAAACGAGGATCCCATGTTGCGAAACGGGCTGGAGCCGTGGCACCTGATCGTGGTGGCGATCGTCGTCATCGTGCTGTTCGGGTCCAAGAAGCTTCCCGAGGCCGCGCGCGGTCTCGGCAAGTCGATGCGCATCCTGAAGTCCGAGGCCAAGGCCATGAAGACGGATGACGGGGGCGCCGCCGCGAGCGCCGCGCCGACGTCCACCGCGACGCCTGCGCCCGAGGCCATCACCCCGAGCGACGTCGTGACGGCGCAGGAGGCCGCCCCGGCGTCCTCCCCGCAGGCCTCGACGACGGCGAAGTAACGCCCCGCGTCACCCCGAGCAGCACCCCGGAACCCCGGACGGCCGCGGCCGTCCGGGGTTCCGTGCTGTCGGTGCGCCGAACCCGCGAGCGCCCCGGCGTTTCCGGGATCCGGCAGCGTTGGTAGGTTCTCCGTGTCCGGCTTACGGCAACCGGCGGTCATGGGACGGGCAGGGGTGGGGGACGTGGGGACGGGCACGGGCACGACGACGGGTGCCGGCGCGCCCACGCACGGGCACGGGCACGGCGTCCCCGCGGAATTCCTCGCGGGCTTCCCCGAGGCCCTCGCCGACATCTCCCTCAGCTGCCGCACCCTGACCCGCGCCGAGCGCGAGAGCCGCCGGGTGCTCGGGGAGCAGGCCGCCGACGCCGGGATAGGGCTGCGCGAGCTGACCGCCGGGCACCTGGCCGCCGCCCGCCGGGCCTGGTCCACGCTGCCGGGCGTCACCGGCGCCCGCGACCCCGGTGACCTGCGCCGTACCGGCGCCGCCGTGCTGGCCGCGCTGGAGGCGGGGGTGAACGCCCTCGCCGAGGGCCACGCGCGGGCCCAGCGGCACGCGGTGCGCCGCGCCGAGGCCGAACGGCGGGCTTTCGTCGACGACCTGCTGTACGGCCGCAGCGACCCGGGCCGGATCGCCGAGCAGGCCGAACGCTTCGGGCTGCGGCTCGCCGAACGCCACGTCGTGGTCGTGGCCGCACCCCCGTCCGGCGAGGCGTACGACGAGCGGCACACGCTGCTGCGGCGGATCGAACGCGAGCTGGCGGGCCGCTTCGGCGACCACGACGCGCTCGTCGCGCCCAAGGACGGGCGGCTCGTGTGCGTCGCCCCCACCGAGCAGCAGCCGGTGCTGGACGCGTTCGTGAAACTCGCCACGGCGGAGGAGGGCGGCGGCCGGATCGCGGTGAGCCGCCCGCACAGCGGGGCGGCGGGCGTGGTGCGCTCCTACGAGGAGGCGCTCAGCGCGCTGGACCTCGCGGAGCGGCTGGCGCTCGACCTGCGCGTGCTCATGGCCGCGGATCTGCTGGTCTTCCCGGTCCTCATGCGGGACCGGGCCGCGATGTCCGACCTCGTGCACTCGGTGCTCGGGCCGCTGCGGGACGCGCGCGGCGGGGCCGTGCCGCTGCTGGAGACCATCTCCGCGTATGCCGCCTCCGGCTATGTGAACGCGGAGGCCGCGCGCCGCCTCGACCTCAGCGTGCGCGCGCTCGCGTACCGGCTGGAGCGCATCGCCGCGCTCACCGGCTTCGACCCGGACGACCCGCTCCAGCGCTACACCCTCGAAACCGCGGCCCTCGGCGCCCGCCTCCTCGGCTGGCCCTGACGCCCCGCCCCGCGCTTCGCGTGGAACAGGCGAAGGGGCGGGGCCTTACGCGTCGCAAGGCCCCGACGCGTCGTCGGAGTCGTCCGCGCGAGCCGCTTCGCAGGCGGGTTGCAGGCCCGCCGTGATGGCCTGCCCGATCTCGCGGAGGGCGGCGAGCTGCTCCGGCGTCAGGACGTCGAAAAGGTGCTCGCGCACGGTCGTGACATGCCCCGGCGCCGCAGCGGCGAGCGCCTCGTACCCGGCGGACGTGAGCGCGCAGACCCATCCGCGGCGGTCGCCGTCCGCGGGGCGCCGTTCGACCCATCCGTTGCGTTCGAGCGCGGCCACCGCGTGGGAGAGGCGGCTGCGGGAAGAGAGGGACGCGTCGGCGAGTTCACTCATGCGCAGGCGGCGGTGGGGCGCCTCCGAGAGGCGTACCAGGATCTCGTAGTACGCCATGGGCATACCCGCCTCCTGCCGCATCTGCCGGTCCAGGTGCGCGGCGAAGGTGACGCTGGCGGACAGGTAGGCCCGCCAGATGTCCTGCTCGTCCGCGCTCAGCCATCGCACATCGTCCATAGCTCCACTATAAAGGTGGTTGAACTCTCAACACCACCGAGTTATGGTTACTGAGTCTTCAATCACCGCCCGCTCCGATGATCCGCCCGAGGAGTTCCGCCATGAGCACGCAGACCGAAGTGATCGACGGCTATGTCGCCGGGACGTGGACGATCGACACCGTGCACTCCGACGTGTCCTTCTACGTCCGGCACCTCGGTGTCTCCAAGGTCCGCGGCCACTTCGCGGCCTTCGAGGGCACCATCGTCACCGCCGAGGACCCGCTGGAGTCCACCGTCAACGCGGTGATCAAGACCAACTCGGTCTCGACCAACAACGAGACCCGCGACACCCACGTGCGCAGCGCGGACTTCCTCGACGTCGAGACGTACCCGGAGCTGACCTTCACCTCCACCGGCATCCGCCCGCAGACCTCCGAGCTGTTCGAGGTGGACGGCGAGCTGACGCTGCACGGCGTGACCAAGGCCGTGACCCTCACCCTGGAGCTCAACGGCTTCGGCAAGGGCTTCGACGGCAACCCGGTGGCCGGTTTCTCCGCGGCGACCGAGATCAGCCGCGGTGAGTTCGGCGTGACGGGCGGGGCCGCGGGGGCCGCCGTCAGCGACAAGATCAAGATCGCGCTGGAGATCGAGGCGGGTCTCGCCACCCAGGGCTGAGCCGCACCGGGCCTTCAGGGCCTTCCGGCACACCAGGCCGCCGTCCGCGTCGTCACGCGGACGGCGGCCTTTCGCGTTCGGTTCCCACACGTTCCGGACGTGATCGCCCGGTGAAGTCTGCCGGGAAGCGGAAATGCCCGCGCCGTCCCCGTCCTGCCACGATCTCCGCGGGGATCGGAAGCACCGCACGGGGGAGGCGGAGGGGGACATGGGAGAGTTCACCGACGTCGTCCTGGGGTTTCCGACCGTGGTGTTCACGGGCGCTCTGGTGGCCGTGGTGGCGTTCTGGGGGCTGGTCGTGGTCGGCGGTGCCGACGCGCACGGGCCCTGGCACCACCACGGCACGGCCGGTGGACACGGGGGAACCGGGGGGTACGGGGAGCACGGGGCCTTGGGGGAGGCCCATGGGGGTATCGGGGGGCACGGAGGTCATGGCGTCGGGGGGCGCCATGACCTCACCGACCACGCATCCGAGCACACATCCGGCCACGGCGGAGGCGCCGGGCTGCTGGCCGCCGCCGGGCTGGGCGGTGTGCCCGTCACCGTCGTGCTGTCGCTGCTCGTCGCCGTCGCGTGGTTCCTGAGCCTGGCCGGGTCCGCGGCCGTCCGCTCCGCCGACGTCCCGACCGCGCCCGTCCGCGCGCTGCTGTACGCAGCCGTGGTCGGCGCCGCGCTGGTCGGCTCGTGGTGTGCGACCTGGCTGCTGGTACGGCCGCTGCGCCGCCTCTTCCCCGACGTACGGCCGCCGTCCCGCGCCGACTTCACCGGCCGGGTGTGCGTCATCCGCACCGGCCGCGTCACCGCGCACTTCGGGCAGGCCGAGGTCGCCGCGCCCGACGGCTCGACCGCCGTCGTCCAGGTGCGCCAGCACGGCGACGACACCTTCACCGCCGGCAGCACCGCGCTGCTCTACGACTACGACCCCGAGGGCGAGTTCTTCTGGGTCGCACCTTTCGACGTGCCGGGTGGCGCGTCATCCGACCCGTTGACCGTCTGAGGGAACCGAAGGATCCACCATGGATGCCACTGCCATCGGGATCGGCGTGCTCGTCGCCGTTCTCGCGCTCATCGCCGTCGGCGTGCTCTTCACCATCAGCAAGCTCTTCCGGAAGGTCGAGCAGGGGCGCGCGCTGATCATCTCCCGGACCCGGCAGGTGGACGTCACCTTCACCGGCGCCGTGGTCCTCCCGGTGCTGCACAACGCCGAGTTGATGGACATCTCCGTCAAGACCATCGAGATCCAGCGCACCGGCCGCGAGGGGCTGATCTGCCAGGACAACATCCGCGCGGACATCCACCTCACCTTCTTCGTCCGGGTCAACAAGACGAAGGAGGACGTCATCAAGGTCGCGCAGGCGATCGGCACCGAACGCGCCAGCCACCAGCAGACGTTGCAGGCACTCTTCAGCGCGAAGTTCTCCGAGGCGCTCAAGACCGTCGGCAAGCAGCTGGACTTCGTCGACCTCTACACCCACCGCGAGCACTTCCGCGACCAGATCATCCAGGTCATCGGTACCGACCTCAACGGCTACCACCTGGAGGACTGCGCGATCGACTACCTGGAGCAGACGCCCGTCACCCAGCTCGACCCCGCCAACATCCTGGACGCACAGGGCATCCGCAAGATCACCGAGCTGACCGCGATCGAGCACGTCCGCACCAACGAGTACGAGCGCACCGAGCAGAAGGAGATCACCCGGCAGAACGTCGACGCCCGGGAGACCATCCTGGAGCTGGAGCGGCGGCAGGCCGAGGCGGAGATCCGGCAGCGCCGCGAGGTCGAGACGCTGCGCGCGAAGGAGGAGGCCGCCACCGCGAAGGTCGCGGAGGAGGAACGGCTGGGCGCCCAGGGCGCGTTCCTGCGCACCGAGGAGCAGCTCGGGGTGCAGCGGGAGAACCAGGCGCGGGAGATCGCGGTCGCGCAGAAGAACCGCGAGCGGGTCATCGCCGTCGAGAACGAGCGCATCGAGAAGGACCGCGTCCTGGAGGTCATCGCGCGCGAGCGGGAGACCGAACTCGCCCGTATCTCCAAGGAGAAGGAGGTCGAGGGCGAGCGCCGGGAGGTCGCCGACGTGGTGCGCGAGCGGATCGCCGTCGAGCGGACCGTCGCCGAGCAGGAGGAGTCCATCAAGGGGCTGCGGCTGGTCCAGGAGGCCGAGCGGGAGCGGCAGGCGCTCGTCATCACCGCGGAGGCGCAGGCGCAGGAGCAGCTCGTCAAGGACATCAAGGCGGCCGAGGCCGCCGAGCAGGCCGCCCAGCACAAGGCCCGCGAGGCGCTCACCATGGCCGAGGCGCGCAAGGCCGCGTCCGAGCTGGACGCCTCCGCGAAGATCCGGCTCGCCGAGGGCGTGCGCGCCGAGGCGGCCGCGGCCGGGCTCGCCGAGGTCGAGGTGCAGGAGCGCAGCGCGGCCGCGATCAGCAAGGTCGGCGCCGCGGAGGCGCAGGGTGTCGCCGCCCGGCTCAAGGCCGAGGCGGAGGGCGCCCGCGCGAAGGCCCTCGCGGAGGCCGAGGGCGTCACCGCGCAGGCCGCCGCCGAGGCCGCGCTCATCGGCGGCCGCCTCAAGGCGGAGGCCGCGGGCCTGACCGAGAAGGCCGCGGCGATGGCCGCACTGGACGACGCCTCGCGCGGCCACGAGGAGTACCGGCTGCGGCTGGCCGCCGAGAAGGACGTCCGCCTCGCGGGCCTGGAGACGCAGCGGCAGATCGCCGAGGCGCAGGCCACCGTGCTGGCGACCGGCCTGGAGAAGGCCGACATCCAGATCGTCGGCGGCGACAGCGTCTTCTTCGACCGCCTGCTGGGCGCGGTCTCCGCGGGACGCAGCGTGGACAGCTTCGTCGCCAACTCCGAGACGGTACGCACCCTGGGCGCGGGCTGGCTCGACGAGTCCGGCAGCTTCACCGACGACGCGACCAAGGTCCTGACCGCCCTGGCGGCGGGCAACGGCACGAACACGGGCAACGGCAACGCGGCCACCGTGCTGGCCCACCTCCTCGCCCAACTCCAGGAGCCCAAGCTCCCGCTGACCAAGGGCGCGGCCAACGGAACCGCGGCGACGAAGTAAGGCGGACGGCGGACGATGAGCGGGCAAGAGCGGGGCGCCCTGGCGGACGACGGCACGGGCGCCCGTGCGGACGGCGGTACGGGGGCCCGTGCGGGCGGCGGTACGGGTGCGGGTGCGGCCGGGGGCGGTACGGGTGCGGGCGCCGGGGTGTCCGGCGGTGCCGCCGCCACCGGTGGGACGTCCGGCGCCGGTGGCGCCGCCTCCCGCCGTACGGGCGCCGCGCAGGCGCCCGGCTCCGGCAGTGCGCGTACGGCGGGGGCGCCCGCCTCCGGCGGGGCCGGTGGGGACGGGCTGGACGCGGACGCGTACGAGGTGCTGCGCGAGCGGCTGGGCGGCGCCGCGCGGGAACTGGCCGCGCGGGCCGGGGCGCTGAACGGCGCGCGGCAGGCGGTGTTCGGCGGCGGCGAGGTGCGGCTCGCGGGCAGCGAGCGGGTCGCGACCGCGCAGCCCGCGCTCCCCGCGGACATCGCCCCCGTCGCCGGGCGGCTGCTCTTCGCGGCGAACCCCGCGCAGGTCACCGACGTCGGTGACGTCCTGCGGCTGCGCGACGGCGACGCGCCCGTCCCCGGCCTGCTCGACGACCCGCAGTTCGTCCGGGACTTCCGCGAGCTCTACCGCTACTACCGGCAGACCCGGCTGCTGCGGCTGCGCGCCGCCGAGGGGCGGCTGCTCGCCGTCTTCCGCACGGGCCCCTCCGCGACCGACGTCAAGGCGCTCGCCTGGCGCACCGACGAGCGCGCGGGCACCTGCACGTACGAGGGCACCACACGCGACACGCCCACCGACGACGGCGGCCACACCGTCGTCTGGACGCCCGCCGGGCGCGAGACGCACGTGCCCGGCCGGCACCCGCACCTCGCGATCGGCGGGGTCACCGTCGACCCCACCGGCGGCACCCTCACCATCGGCGTCGGCGACACGGCGTACGAGGAGCCCGTCGAGGACGCCCTCCAGTCGCTCGCCGACGCCGAGATCCACTACGCCGCCGCCGAGCCGCTGTTGCTGCTGCGCGTGCGCCCCTACCACGAGGACACCGCACGGCACTTCGCCGTCAACACCCGCACCGAGCAGGTCGATCGCATCGACGCGCTCGGCCAGGCGTGCCTGCGGCTTCCCGAGGAGCAGGGCGTCGTCTTCCCCGGCGGCTACGCCCTCGCGACCGGCGGCACCCGCACGTTCGACCTCGAAACGGCGGGCGAGCAACTGGAGTTCGAGCGGCTCGTGCGCGCCGCGAACGGCGAGGACGTGCTCTACGTCTTCCACGCCGAGGGCCGCCGGCTGCTGCTCCCGTACAACCTCATCCGCAAGGAGGTCGCCGCCCCGCTCACCGCGCGCGGCTGGGCCCTCCACGACGACGGCACCCTCCTGACGCTGCGCCCCGCCGACGGCGACGAGCCCGCGCGCGTCCACACCCTCCAGCGCTGGACCACGCCCTTCGTCAGCGACATGTACGCGGCGTCCCGCCCCGCCGCCGACGGCCCGCTGGCCCGCATCGGCAACCCCGACCTCGTCCGTGCGGTCTCCGACGCCCTGTCGGTGGCCCGCGCCGCCCTGGAGACCGCACCGGGCGCGGCCGTCTACGAGGCGCTGGCCGCCTCCTGCGACCGCGTCCTCGACCGCCACCACTGGCTCGCGGCGATCGACGTGGACACGGGCCTGGAGCAGGTGCCCGCGGGCGGGGTCTCCGCCCCCGCGCCGGGCGGCGGGACGGGCGCGGGACCCTCCGCGGGCTCCGGCGCCGCCCGCACCGCCGTCCGCGACCTCGCCGGGCCGCTGCTCGCCGTACGGGACACCGCGCGGGCCGTGCTCGCCGAGTACGCCCGGGTACGGGAGGCCACCGCGCGGGCCGCGGCGGCGGTCGAGGAGGCCGCCGCGCACGTCGCCGGACTCGTCCGCCGCGTGCGGGGCGAGACCGCGGACGCGACCGCCGCCGACTGGGTCGACAGGCTCGGCGAACTGCGCGCCGCGCAGGGCCGGTTGGTGACCCTGCGCGAGACGCGGTACGCCGACCTCGGCCGCCTCGACGAGCTGGCCGCGTCCCTGACCGCCCAACTCGCGGAAGCCGCGTCCCGCGCCGCCGACCGTTTCGCCGACGAGCACGCCTTCGACTCCTTCCGCGACCGGGCCGCCGATCTGGCCCTCCGCGCCGCCGAGTTGGAAACGGCCGCGGGCGGCGACGCGCTCGCCACCGAACTCGACGCGCTCGCCGCCGGATTGGCGACCGTCACGGAGACCGCGGGCGGTCTGGAGATCTCCGACGCGACCGTCCGCACCCGCATCCTCGCCTCCGCCGCGGACGTCCTCGGCGCGGTCAACCGCGCCCGCGCCGTCCTCGACACCCGCCGCCGCGACCTGCTCGGCGCGGAGAGCGCCGCGGAATTCGCCGCGGAGAACGCGCTGCTGGCCCAGAGCGTGAGCGGCGCGCTCGCCGCCGCCGACACCCCCGAGGCGTGCGACCTGCACCTCGGGCGGCTGCTCGTCCAGGTCGAAAGCCTCACGACCCGGTTCGCCGCCGAACCCGACCGCATCGCCGCGCTCGCCGAACGCCGGGACGAGATCCAGCAGACCCTCACCGCCCGCCGGCAGGCCCTCGCCGACGAACGGGCCCAGCGCGTGGCCCGGCTCGCCGCCTCCGCGGACCGCATCCTCGACACGATCCGCCGCCGCGCGGCCACGCTGGACTCGGCCGACGCGGTCAACACGCTGTTCGCGGCCGACCCGCTGGCCGCCGAACACCGCCGCATCGGCGAGGAGTTGCGGTCGCTGGGCGACCCGGCGAAGGCGGCGGAGCTGGCGGAGTCGTTCGCCGCCGCCCGCCAGGACACCGCCCGCACCCTGCGCGACCGCGCCGACCTCTACGAGGACGGCGGCGCCACCATCCGGCTCGGCCGCCACCGCTTCGCCGTCAACACCCAGCCCCTCGACCTCGCCCTCGTCCCGCACGCCGACGCCCTCGCCTTCACGGTCACCGGCACCGACTACCTCTCCCCGGTCACCGACCCCGCCTTCGCCGAGACCCGCCGCTTCTGGACCCGCCCCCTCGTCTCCGAGACCCCCGCCCTCTACCGCGCGGAATACCTGGCGGCGAGCCTCCTGCTGCGAGCCCTGCCGAACGCCTCCGGCGCGGCGGGAACGGCCACCGCCCCCACTGCCCCGGACGGCGGCGCTTTCGGCGGAGCGGCCGCCGGACCGCGAGGCGCGGGTGCGCCAGCCGGGACGACGGCCGGGGCCGTGCGGGCGGTCGGGGGCGGCCTCGGCGCCCTCGCGCCTGCGCCGGGAGCCGGGGCGGCGGCCGGTACGGGCGGTCCGGGCGGAGGGGACGCGCTCGCCGAGGCCGAGGCCGCTGTGCGGGACGCCGTTGCCGCGCGGGTGGACGAGGGGTATCAGCGCGGGGTGCACGATCACGACGCGGCGCTGCTGCTCGCGGCGCTCGGCGCGCTCGCGCGCGGGGCCGGGCTGCTGCGGTATCCGCCGGGGGTGCGGGCGGCCGCGCGGCTCTACTGGGGGTACGGGACCACCCCGGTGTCGCGGGCCGCGTGGACGACGCGGGCGCGTTCGCTCACCCGGGCGGCGGCCTTCGGGGCGGGCGTGTCCGGCGCGGACGGGGTGGCCGCGCTGTCCGCCCTCGGCGCCGAAGTCGCCTCCGCCGCCGGGGAGTTCCTCGGCGCCACCGGACTGGCGCTCCCCGACGCCGGCCTCCTCGGCGAATACCTCGTCGCCGAACTCGCCGCCGAGCAGCCCGGCTTCGTCGCCGGGCCCGGCGCGGACGAGGTCGCCCGGCGGTTCTCGGACGCGCTCGGCGGCACCGACGCCGTCCCGTACAAGGACGTCCTCGGCGACCTCGACGCGCTCGGCGGCGACCTCGCCGCCCGCTGGCAGCTCGCCCTCGGCTGGCTCGCCCCCTTCGCCGGGCCCTACGGCGACCACCTCGAAGCCGCGGCGGCGCTCCTGTGCCCCGGCGACAGCTACCCGGCGGGCGGCCCCGTCGAGACCACCGTCGAGGGCCTGCTCGGCTCCCACCCCCGCGTCCGGCAGGGCGCGTTGACGCTGCGCCTGGACGAACTCCTCACCCGCGTACGCCGCTTCGAGGCCGACGACGTCCCGGCGTACCGCACGTACCAGCGGCACCGGACCGCCGTCGTCGCCGCCGAACGCGAGCGGCTCGGACTCGCCGCGTACCGGCCGCGCCCGCTCACCGACTTCGTCCGCAACCGGCTCATCGACGAGGTCTACCTCCCCCTCGTCGGGGACAGCCTCGCCAAGCAGTTCGGCTCCGCGGGCGGCCTGCTCATGCTGCTGTCGCCGCCCGGCTACGGGAAGACCACCCTCGTCGAATACGTCGCCTCCCGCCTCGGGCTCGCGCTCGTCACCGTCTCCGGCCCCGCGCTCGGCACCGGCGTGACCTCCCTCGACCCCGAGCGCGCCCCCGACGCGACCGCCCGCCGCGAGGTCGACAAGCTCGTCCTCGCGCTCTCCCTCGGCACGAACGTGCTGCTGCACCTCGACGACATCCAGCACACCTCGCCCGAACTCCTCCAGAAGTTCATCCCGCTGTGCGACGCGACCCGGCGCATCGAAGGCCCCGGCGGCACGTACGAGCTGCGCGGCAAACGCTTCGCCGTCTGCATGTCCGGCAACCCCTACACCGAGTCCGGCACGCTCTTCCGGGTGCCCGACATGCTCGCGAACCGGGCGGACGTCTGGAACCTCGGGGACGTCCTCAGCGGGCGCGAGGAGGTCTTCGCGCTGAGCTACGTCGAGAACGCGCTCACCGCCAACCCCGTCCTCGCGCCCCTCGCCGGGCGCGACCGCGGCGACCTCGCGGTGCTGCTGCGGCTCGCCGCGAACGACCCGCTGGCGCGGGCCGACACGCTCGCGTACCCGTACCAGCCGGACGAACTCGCCGCCGTCACCGCCGTGTTGGGGCAGGCGCTGCACGTACGGGACGTGCTGCTCGCGGTCAACGCGGAGTACATCGGGGCGGTGGCCCGCGGGGCGGGCGGTGAGCCCTTCCAACTCCAGGGCTCCTACCGGGACATGAACCGGCTCACGGCCCGGCTGCATCCGTCCCTCACGGACGCGGACGTCGACGCGCTCGTCACCGACCACTACCGGGCCGAGGCCCACGCGCTCGCCTCCGGCGCGGGCCCCGCACTCCGCCGCCTTGCCGCTCTCCGCGGCTGACCCCCCCCGCCGGTTGCCCTTGCGGTGGAGCGTGCGGCTTCCCCGCCGCGGGGGGTTCGCCCCGGGGGTGCTTGTTGCGGTTCGCCGCGCGACCTCCTGCCGGTGGGGGGCTTGTCGCGCAGTTCCCCGCGCCCCTTACGCGGCGCCGCCGCTGGGTCGGGGGCCGCCACGGGGCACCTCCTCGGAATGCGCCTTCGCCCTCTTGCCGTGTTGGTGAGCCACCGACAGCGCATTCCTGCGGGGGCACCCCGCACCGTCCCCCTCCAGGACGGTGGGGCGGCTGCCTGCCAGTGGGGGTACGCGTTTTTAGGGGCGCGGGGAACTGCGCGACAAGCCACGGCGGCGGGACGATCGCGGACGCCACCGCAAGAGGCAACCCGAGGCGCGAAGCCCACCGTCGTGACGGGAAGCGTTCATACGGGGGGTGCCCGGCGTGAACCCCCTGCTCGCCGCCAGGCGACACCGTGCGGGCATGGCCACTTCCTCCCACGCCCGCCGCAGGCGCCTGCTCGTGACGTTGCTCGCCCTCAGCGGCGCAGCCGCCATCGTTCCCGCCGCCCCGGCAACCGCCGCGTCGAACGCGAAGCCGACCTACGAGGTCAAGATCGACCTCACCGCGTCCGCCCTGGACTCCTCCCACGCCCCGACCTCGGCGGTGAAGTCCGCGTTCGGGATCTCGGGTTCGTCCAAGGCCCGTTCCTACGAGTATTTCGACACCTCCGGGCTGGCCCTGAACGCCGAGGGCTGGGACGTACGGCTGCGTCACAAGTCCGGCAAGGACTTCGAGGAGTCGTACAAGAAGCGCTTCCCGGTGACGGGCGGCGACATCGACGCGGCGCTCGACACGGCGAACGCCGCCGGGTTCGACAGCAGCGACGACAACTACGACGCCGAGGTCGACTGGGGCTACTCCAAGCAGACGCTGAGCTTCAGCGACGAGAAGAGCCACAGCGGCAGCGGTTACTCGGGTACGTCGATGCCCGCCGCGAGCACGGGTCTGTCGTGGCTGGTGAACGAGGTCCCGGGCAAGCTGGAGGACTGGAAGTCGTCGAACTGGGGCAAGAACACGCTCCAGTCGTCGGTGGTGCACGGCCCGGTCACCTCGCAGGTGTGGGAGGGGGCCTGGGAGTCCTCGGACGACGCGAGCATCGAGGTGCTGCCGGTGCGGAACGCGGCGGGTACGGGCACGGAGTACGTCGTCGAGGTGTCCTTCAAGGTGGACGACTACGCGGACGCCGCCCAACTGCACGCCGACGCCGTCTCCGTGGCGGACGCGCACGGCTGGCTCTACCACGGCGACATCCTCAAGACGCAGACGATCCTGGACCGTTACTGAGAAGTGAGGCGGTCCCGTCCCAGGCCCCGCCGACACGGGTCCGGGACGGGACCGCCGTCCGTGAGCCCCCTGCGCGGGGGCGGCCGCTACGCGGGGGCGCCCACGAGGGCGCGCCACCGGGTGGATCGCAGCCGGGCGACGAGCGGGGCGGCGCGGCGTGAGGCGAGGGCGAGCGGCCAGGCGACGAGTGCGCCGAGGACGAGTGCGGCGAGCACGTCGTGCGGGTAGTGGACGCCGATCCACACCCGGGAGGCGGCCATGAGCAGCGCGACGGGCACGGCCACGATCCCGGCCCGCCGCCAGGCGAGCAGCAGGGCGACGGCGCAGGCCGCGGCGATGGCGGAGTGGTTGCTGGGGAAGGCGTAGTCGCCGATCCCGGGGCAGGTCTCGACGGTCGAGGTGACGTGCAGCGTCTGGCAGGGCCGCTGCTCGGCGACGAGCGACTTGACGCCGTCGTTGACGAGGAAGACGGCGACGACGACGAGCGGTACGCACAGGGCCGCGGCCATGCGCCGGTCGTCGGCGGCCCGTGCCCGCCACCACACGGTGAGCATGAGCGCGGCGAAGATGCCGAGCCCGTAGTCGCTGAAGAGGCGGACGAGGTCGTCGAGCGGGGCGGGGGTGCGGTGGGCGAGGCCGACGACCCAGCGGTAGAGCCCTGCGTCGAAGGTGGCGGTCATGCGTCCTCCCTGGACGGCGGGGCGGCGGGGGTCTCGGCGCGGGTGCCCGCGGCGGAGGTGGATGCGGCGCGGCGCCCGCGCAGCACCTCGCGGGCGAGCGGTGCGAGCGAGACGACGACGATCAGGGCGACGATCGGCAGCAGGTAGGTGTCGACGTGCGGTACGGACGAGCCGAGCGCGTAGCCGCCGAGGACGAGTCCGGCGCTCCACACCGCGCCGCCGACGACCTGCCACAGCGCGAACGTGCGGGCGGGCACGCCGAGCGCGCCCGCGAGCGGGTTGAGCACGGTGCGGACGACGGGGACGAAGCGGGCCAGGACGACGGCCTTGGCGTGGCCGTAGCGGTCGAGCAGTTCGGCGGCGCGGGCGGCGCCTTCGTGCAGCCGGGCGTTCTTCATTCTCGCGAGCAGCGCGGGGCCGCCGCGGCGGCCGAGGACGTATCCGGTCTGGGCGCCGAGCAGCGCGCCCGCGACGGACGCGAGGAGCACCTGCCACAGGGTGAGGTGCACGCTGCCGGAGGTGCTGGAGGCGCACAGCAGGCCCGCGGTGAAGAGCAGCGAGTCGCCGGGCAGGAAGAAGCCGACGAGCAGGCCGGTCTCGGCGAAGAGGACGACGGCGATGCCGAGGGCGCCGAACGAGGACAGCAGGGAGGTCGCGTCGAGGACGTTGACGGCGAGTGTGGCGCCGGCCTCGTGCGGCACCGGCAGGGGACCTGACGCGGTGATCGGCAGGAGCATGACGGGGGAGCCCTCCCATAATGGGTTCCGGGGCGCGGTGCCGCGCCCCAACCGTCTACAGTCGTGTAGTCGGTCTACAGAACTGTAGACGAACGAGCGGGAAGGAGCGATTCCATGCCGGAGGCGTATGGGGTCCGCGGGTCGCGGGACGATTCCCCCGACTCCCGGGCGGCCGCGGCCCGCCGCCCGTCGGGCGAACTGGAGGCGAGCGTGCTCGCCGCGCTGTGGGCGGCCGACGGCCGCCCGCTGACCCCCGCCGACGTACAGCGCGACCTCGGCGCCGACCTCGCCCGGACGACCGTCACGACGATCCTCGCCCGCCTCCACGAGAAGGGCGCCGTCAGCCGCACCCGCGCGGGCCGCGGCTACGCCTACCTGCCCGCCCAGGACCCGCCGGGCCTGGCCGCCCGGCGGATGCGCTCCGAGCTGGACAAGTCCGCGGAGGGCCAGCGCGGTACCGTCCTGGCCCGCTTCGTCTCCGAACTCGACCCGGCGGACGAACGCCTGCTGCGCGAGCTGCTGGCGCAGGCCACCCCGCCCGACACGCCGGACGGCACCGCATGACCCCGGGGCACGCCGGCGCAGCCGGAGGTGGGGTCCGGTGAACTACGCCGTCTGGCTGCCGCTCGTCCTGCCGCTGCTCGCCGCGCCCGCCGCCCGGCGGCTCGCCGAGGCGATGGCGCCGCGCGCCGCCGCCTGGCTGCTCGCCGGGTCGGCCGTCGCGCTCGCCGCGTGCAGCACCGCCGCCCTCGCGCTGCTCGCCGGGGCGGGGGCGCTGCGGCTGCCGCCGGTCGCGGCGCTCGGCCACCTCGTGCTGCCCGTCGTCGGGGGCGAGGTGACGGTGCCCGCCGCGTGCGTGGCCGCCGGGCTGCTCGGCGCGGTCGGCGCCGCGCTGACCCGCACCTACCGGCAGCGCGTACGGACCACCCTGCGCGCCCGGCGCGCCGCCGACGCCGCCGGGCCCGCGGGCGGCGACCTCACCGTCCTCGACGACGACGGGCCCGACGCGTACGCGCTGCCCGGCCGCCCCGGGCGGATCGTCGTCACGACCGGCATGCTGCGCGCGCTCGACCCCGCCGAACGCGAGGTGCTGCTCGCCCACGAGCGGGCCCACCTCACCGGGCGCCACCACCACTTCCTGACCGCCCTCGCGTTCGCCGCCGCCTGCCACCCGGCGCTGCGGACGCTGCGCGCGCCGCTGTCGTACGCCCTCGAACGCTGGGCCGACGAGTCCGCGGCCGCCGCCGTGGGCGACCGCCGGGTCGCCGCCCGCGCCATCGGCCGCGCCGCCCTCGCCGCCCGCCCCACCGCGGCCCGCCCCCGTACCGCCCTCCCGGTGGCCGCGGGCCCCGTCCCCCGCCGCGTCGCCGCCCTCCTGTCCCACCCCCGTGCCCCCCGCGCCCCCAAGACCGTCGCGACCGCCCTCGCCGCCTGCCTCGCCCTGTCCGCGGCCTGCGCCCTGGAGGCCGCCCACGACCTCCACGGCACGATCGAGGTCGCCCAGGGGGAGCACGCGGACTGAGCCGCCCGCGCGCGAAATGCACAGAGCACCGGAACGGCGGATTCCTTTCGGATTCCGCCGTTCCGGCTTTCACGGGAAATCGTGCCCGGCCTCCGGGGGGTTTAGAAGACGTCGTCCCAGCACGTCTCGTAGGAATACCCGCGCTGGCCGCTGTTGAAATAGATGACGAGCCATCCGTTGGCGTTGCTGTGGCCGCAGGCGGTGTAGCGGTCGCCCGTCGTGTAGGTGAGGCAGTTGAACTGGTCACCCACCTGCGCGGTCGTGATGGTGCCCGCCGTCAGCGTGGGCGACGACTTGATCGGGAGGTTCGCCGCGGTCGACACGACGCGCCCGGTCAGGCAGCCGTCCGTGTAGGCCGGCGACACCGACGACGCCGTCGGCGTGGCGGCCTCCGCCGTCGAGGCCGTGAAGGCTCCGGTGGCGGCGAGGAGCAGGCTGCCTGCGGCCAGGGCGCTGAATCGCTTCGTTCGCATTTTTCCCTCTCTTTTCGGGCGCCTCCCTGATGGGTGCGCCGTCAATCCCGGGACACAGGAAATTCACCCGTGGAATGCGGGTGATTCTGAGGTGTCGGGATCGTGAATTCATCGTTTCGTCGCTGTCGCGCACGGTGCAAGAGAGGGTGGTGGGGCTGGCGGATAGTCGGCCGTTCTTGGCCGGGGCGGGATGGTTGACGAAAGGGTGAGCAATCCGTTATCACGTATATGCGGAACGTGACGATCCGGTGGGGTGTGCGCGGCACCGACCGGCAGCCGGGGACAATGGCCAGGTGGAGGACGTATTCGCGGCGGCGTACGCGCGGGCGCTCGGGGGCGGCGAGGACGAGGTGGACGCGGCCGCGTCCGTGCTGGCGGCCGAGGGCGACTGGGACGCCGCCGCCGGGCGCCGCGCCGCCGACGTCGTGGGCGGCTGCGCCCGGCGCGGGTGGGAGCCGCAGGATCTGCTGCGGATGGTCGCGCGCGAGCTGGGCGCCCGGCACGAACGGCTGGCGGCGGCGCTGAACGCCGGCTCGGACGCCGCCCCCGGCGTCATGACCGGCTTCGCCCGGGACGAGAGGCTCGACCGGTTCTCCGCCGCCACCGTGTGCGTCGAGGTCCTCCGGCTGTACGGGCGGCTGCCGCGGCTGCCCGCGCTGCGGCCGCCGGGCGCCGAGGCGCCCCCGGGGACGGGGAAGATGCTCGCCCGCATCCGGGCGCTGCTCGCGAAGGCGGAGTCGACCGGCTTCCCGGAGGAGGCCGAGGCGCTGTCGGCGAAGGCGCAGCACCTCATGGCCCGGCACAGCATCGACGCGGCGCTGCTCGGCGCGGCGGCCGGGGAGGGCCCGGGGGCGCGCCGGATCGGGGTGGACCGGCCGTACGAGGGGGCGAAGGCGCTGCTGCTGGACGCCGTCGCGGAGGCGAACCGCTGCCAGTCGGTGTGGTCGTCGGACTACGGCTTCGCGACGGTCGTCGGCCACAGCGCCGACCTCGACGCCGCCGAGATCCTCTACACCTCGCTGCTCGTCCAGGCCGACCGCGCCCTGCACGCGGGCCGGGTGTCCCGCTCCCGCGACTTCCGCGAGTCCTTCCTCATCGCGTACGCCTCCCGCGTCCGCGCCCGTCTGACGGAGGCGACCGCCGCGGAGGAGTCCGCCTCCGCGGCGTCCGCCCCCGGTCTGCTCCCGGCGCTGGCGTCCCGCGCCCTCGCGGTGGAGGACACCACCCGCCGCCTCTTCCCGTCCACCACCACCTCCCGGCTGCGCGCCCGCGACGCGGCGGGCTGGTCGGAGGGCGAGTCGGCGGCCGACCGCGCGAACCTCCGCGCAGGCGGCGGACGCTGACCCGTCCCCGGAGGGGCTGGGCGTCAGCCGTCCCGCAGCGCGGCCAGCACCTGGGCGACGCGCCGCTCCCGCGTCTCCGGTTTCTTCGCGCCCTCCACCGCCAGCACGTGGCGTCGGCGGGCGCTGGGGGAGAGGCGGTCGTACGCGGCGCGTGCCGCCGGGTCCGCGTCCAGGGCGCGGGCGAGGTCGGGGGGCTCGGTCACCGGCGGCGGGTCGGCGGCCAGGGCCACGGACACCTCGACCTCGTCGCCGGTGGCCGCGCCCGCGGCCTCACGGTTGGCCCGGCTGAAGCCGAGCAGGTTGCGGCCGCGCATGACCGCGACCCGGGTCGTCCAGGTGTGGCCGCCCACGGTGACGGCGACCCGCGGCCGTCTGCCCGCGCCGAGCGCGGTCACGACGTCCTCGGGAACCTCCAGCCCCCGCATGGGCTCCGGTGGTTCCACGAGCGCCCGGAAGCGCATGGCCTCTCCCTTCCCTTCCCCCCGCCGAACACGCTGAGCCGCCCCCTCGCGGCCCAGCGTGCCGCCCGCGCCCGGGGCGCGGCCGCGCGTCGGCGGGCGGGTCCGCGCCCCGGCGGCGGAAATACGCTCAGGAGGCGTACGTCGTGACCTTCCACAGGTAGCCGTCCGGGTCGCTGAAGTACCCGAAGTAGCCGCCCCACTGCGCCTCCGCGGGCTCCCGCACCACCGCGCCGCCCGCGTCGGCCGCGGCCCGGACCAGGTCGTCCACCGCCGCCCTGGTGTCGGGGTTGACGTGGAAGGACGCGCCGCGGAAGCCGGACCCCTCGGCGGGCACCCCCGCGTCCGCCGCCGCGGCCTCCCACGCGTAGAGGGCCAGCTGCGGGCCGCCCTCGCCGAGGTGGAGGGAGACGAAGTGGCGGGTGTCCTTGTCGACGGAGCAGCCGAGGCCCTCGGCGTAGAACTTCTTCGCACGGTCCAGATCCTGGACGCCCAGCATGATGGCGTTCACCTGCAATGACACGGTTCTCTCCTGGTGATGGTCGCGGTGGTGGGCGCGGGCTCGGGCCCGCCCCGTCACGTCGGCGCCGCCGCGCCGGTCAAACGGATATGACAGGCGCGGTCGGAAGGATGTGACAGATGGCGGAGCAGAGCTGGCTGGACGAGCGGTTCGCCGAGCACCAGGCACGGTTGCGGGCGATGGCCTACCGGATGCTCGGCTCGGCGGGCGAGGCCGAGGACGCGGTGCAGGAGGCGTGGCTGCGGGTGAGCCGGGCCGACACCGACGCGGTGGAGAACCCGGGCGGCTGGCTGACCACGATCGTCGCCCGGGTGTGCCTGAACATGCTCGAAGCCCGCCGCGCCCGGCCCGAGGACGCGGTGGGGGCGCTGCCGCCCGAGCCCGCGCAGCCGCCGCCCGGGAGGGGCGGCGGGGCGGGGCCGGAGGACGAGGCGCTGCTCGCCGACTCCGTCGGTGCCGCGCTGATGGTGGTGCTGGACACGCTGAGCCCGGTCGAACGGCTGGCGTTCGTCCTGCACGACGTCTTCGCCGTGCCCTTCGACGAGATCGGCGCCGTCATCGACCGCTCCCCGGCGGCGGCCCGCCAGCTCGCCAGCCGGGCGCGGCGCCGGGTGCGCGGGGCCGCGGCGGACGGCCCCGCGCGGCCCGCCCGCCAGGAGGTCGTCGCGGCTTTCCTGGCCGCCGCCCGCGGAGGGGACTTCGACGCGCTGCTCGACGTCCTCGACCCGGACGTGGTGGTGGGCGAACTGCGCGGCGCGGACGCGGTCGCGGCCTTCTTCACCGGCCGCGCGGAGGCCGCCCGCCCGGCCCTGGTCGACGGTGTCGCGGCCGCCGTCTGGTCCCACCGCGGCCGCCCGCGGGCCGTCTTCGACTTCACCATCGACGACAGCGGCGCCATCACCCGCATCGCCATCGACACCGACGAGCACCGCCTCGCCACGGCGGAGGTCGTCTTCACCCCGGCCCCCCGCCCGGGAGGCGGGGGCGCGTGAACCTCCGGGTCGCGGGGACCGACCTCGCCGTGCGCGACGTGTGCGAGGCGCTGGCGTTCTACCACGGGGTGCTCGGCTTCGACGTGCGTGCGAACGCCGGGCCCGGCGGGGCGGTGAGCGTCGCGCCGCCGTCCCAGCCGGACGTGCGGATACGGCTCGTCCCGCCCGCCGCGGAGCCCGGGACCGCCGGACCGGACCGGCGGGCGCTGGACGAGCTGACGGCGAAGGGCCTGCTGGCCCGGATCGCCTTCCGGACCGGCGACTGCGACGCTCTCTTCGAGCACCTGGCCGCCGCGGGCGCCGACGTGATGCGCGAGCCCGCCGACCGGCACGCGGGCCTGCGCGACTGCGCTTTCCTCGACCCGTCGGGCAACATGCTCCGCTTCGTCCAGGACGCCCGGGACAGCTAGACCTGGTGGACCGCCACACCCCCGCCGGCCTCCCGCTCCATGTCCACCGAGCCCCGGCGACGCCACGCAATCCCCCCGGCCCGTCCTCCTGACTCCCGCGCGCCGGGGACGGGCTATGCCCGGCGGTGCGTCGCCACGCCGCGGCCCGGCCGCCACACGCTGATGACCAGTTCCTCGCCCACCACCCGGGTGAGGACGGCCTCGTGGAGGTCGAGCCGGAAGGCGTGGAAGCCGCCGGGGGGTTCGGAGCCGGTCGTGTACGCGGCCCGGTCCGCACCGGTGACCTCCACCGCGACACCGGCGACCTTCGCGTCCCCGTCCCCGTCCCCGTACGGGTGGGCGTGTATCGCGCACCTCCCGTCGCGCAGCAGATCGCGGGCCTTGACCGCGCCCAGCATCGAGCCGAACGACAGGTCGGGCCCGCGGAAGTCGATCTCCGTGCCGCTCACCCGCGGTGACCCGTCCCGCCGCAGGGTGGCCAGGACATGGGTCTGCCCCGCACCGAACCGGGCGCGGACGGCTGCCGCCAGCTCGCCCGCCTCCTCCTCGAACCGCTCCCAGGTCGTCATGCCCGCAGTCTGGCAGGGGGCACTGACAACGCCGTTTTTCCGTTGACGGCCGCGGGCCCCCGTGCGAGGGTGAGCGGCGCACGTCCCCCGACCTCACTCACGGCAAGGACCGAACGCCCATGGACCCGGCGAGCCGCACCGGCCGCCGCGCGCGCTGAGCAGTTCCGGCGCAGCACCCCGCGACGGCGGCAGCACACCCCCACGCGTCCCGCGTACCCCCGGACCACCGTGTCCGGGCGGCGTACGGCGACGCGTCCTTGCCCTGCCTTCCCGTGCGCGCGCACGTCCGCGCGCAGAATCCGTGAGGTCACCCGTCACCATGGACGACACCCTTGTCCAGCAGTTCGCCGTCACCCACCTGCGCCGCAGGCCCGCCGCCACCGAAGTCGGCGGTTTCGTCGCGGGGTTCGACCCGGGCACCGACAGCCCCGCCGTCAACTACGCCACCCCGCTGCCCGGCGCGGAGCCGTCCGCGCACGACGTCGCCGCACTGGTCGCCGCCTTCCGGGAGCGCGGGCTGCTGCCCCGGCTGGAGTTCGCGCCGGAGGCGGCGCCCGCCGTGGCGCCCGCCCTGCGCGCGGCGGGCTTCCGCACGGAGGCGGTGCACGACTACCTCGTGTGCACGCCGGCCACGCTGACGGCGCCGGCCGCGTCCGTACGCGTCGAAACCCCCTGCGCCGAGGCGGACTTCGCCGCGCTCGACGCGGCCCTCGGGGAGGCGTTCGGCGGCCCGCCCGTGTCCTCCGCCGAAGGGGTGGAGCGGCTGCGCCGCATCCAGGAGTCGGGCGGCGCGGTGCGCTTCGTGCGGCTGCCCGACGGTACGGGCTGCGCGGGCGGCGGCTCCTGCTCGGCGCCCGCCGTGGGCACCGCCGAACTCGCGGGCCTGGGCACCCGCCCCGCCCACCGGGGCCGCGGCATCGCCGCCGCGGTCACCGCCGACCTGACCTCGGCGCTGTTCGCGTCCGGCGCGTCCTCGGTGTGGCTGGAGTCCTCCGGCCCGGACGCCGCACGCGTCTACGCCCGTATCGGTTTCCGCCGCACGGGCACCCGCCTGTACCTGTCCCTGCCGGATGTCAGTGGGGTCGGATAGCTTCCTGCGTGTGAGCGAGACGACAGCGGAGCAGGTGCTGGCCCGGCAGTGGGCGGCCTACGCGGCGCAGTCCGCCGCGTCGGCGGAGGGGGACGGGACGGACCCGGAGGTACGGGCCCGGCTCGTCGCGCTGTACGGCGAACCGGACTCCTACGAGGAGATCGTGGCCCCCTTCGCCGACGGCTGGCCGGGCCTGGCACCGGCCCGCGCGCGGCCGTGGGACGCCGATCCGGACGAGCTGGCGGCGCATGTCCTCGCCGACGTGCGGGAGGCGCAGAAGCGCCGTACGAAGGAGTACGAGCGCGACCTGAAGCACGGGATCGTCGGGGCGCGTCCGGCCTTCGCGCTGGACCGCCCCCACCGCGCGGCCGAGGCCGCCGCGCTGCTGGACCGCCCCGACGTGGCCGGTCTCTTCCCGTACGACGGGCCGGAGTTGACCGCCGTCCTGGCCTCCTGGGAGGAGCGCTTCGGCACCCGCCTGGTGGGCCTGGACCACGAGACGGTGATCCTCTCCGTCGCCGCCCCGCCCCGCACCACGGAGGAGGCGGAGCGCGTCGCGGCCGAGCACTTCGCCTTCTCCTCCGACACGATCGTCCAGGAGGAGGACGAGATCCTCACCGAGTACGCGGCCAACCAGCTGGTCGCCGACCCGGTGTGGCGCTTCTGGTGGGACTGAGCGGCCGCTACGGGCGTGCGGGGAGGGGGAGTTCGCGCCGGAAGACGACGCGGTCCACGCCCGGCCCGTCGTAGTCGGCGACGGTCTCCGTGGTGAAGCCGAGGCTGCGGTGGAAGGCGATCGAGCCGGTGTTGCCCGGCGAGGTGATCGCCTTCAGCCGCACTGCGCCGCGGGCCTGCGCGGCGCGCGCGAAGGCGGTCCACAGGGTGCGGCCGAGGCCCGTGCCGCGGGTGTCGTCGCGGGTGGCGATGAGGTGGACGTAGCCGGTGGCGTCCGGGGTGACGAAGCCGACGAGGTAGCCGCGGATGCCGTCCGCTGCGCGGGCGGTGAGGCAGGTGTCGCCGAACTCCTGCACCAGGGCGGTGAGATGGAGGGCGCGCAGGTCGCGTTCGCCCCAGTAGCGGTGGTGGTCGGCGAGCACCTGCCGCAGGTCCGCGACCGTCGCGGGAACGATCTCCATGCGCTTCCCCTATCCGTTCGGGCTGTTCGTATCGCTCGGGCCGCTCGGGCCGCTCGGGCCGTTCGCGCCGTCGAGCCGGAGGTGCCACACCACCGCGACCGGCGAGCCGTCCAGCGCCGCGGCCGCCGCCTCCGGGCAGCGGTGCAGCAGACCCCACGAGACGTGGCCGGGAAGCTCCTGCGGGGCCGGGCCGAGGGACGGCCGCGGCCGCCGCGGCTCCTCGCAGGCCAGCACGCGGAAGCCGAGCGGGAGCGCGGCCGCGAGGTAGGCGCTGAGCGGCCGGTGGTGCTCGGTGAGCAGGGACGCGCCGCCGTCCGGCCCGGGACGGCGGAGCGGTGTCGGCCGCAGGTAGGCCGACAGCTGGTGGGCGTCGGAGATCACCAGATGCCCGCCGGGCCGCAGCACCCGCGCGAACTCGGCTAGCACGGGGGCGAGTTCGGCCACGTGCGTGAGGGCGAGCGCGCATACCACCGTGTCCGCGCAGGCGTCCGGCACGGGCAGCGCGCGCAGCTCGCCCTCCCGGAAGTCCCCCTCGGGCACCCGCGTGCGGGCGTGCGCGAGCATCTCCGGCGAGGCGTCCACGCCGATCACGTCGTGCCCCAGCTCCCGCAGGTACGCGGTGTGCCGCCCGGTGCCGCAGGCCGCGTCGAGCGCGGTGCCGACCGGCAGCCCGTCCAGGATCCGCCGGACGACGGGCTGTTCGACGTCGATCATCTGGTTGCCGGGGCAGTCGTAGTGCGCGGCCCACTCCCGGTAGACCTCGCCCACCCCGATCCCGCCCTCGGCCGCCTCGACGCCGCCGCCCAGCGCCGGGTCGTCCAGCAGCGCCCGCACCTCCGCGACGCGCGCCTCGACGAACGCCCGGTCGGCGCTCCCCTCCCGCAGCCCGCGCAGCAGCGCGGCGCCCTCGACGCCCAGCAGATACCCCAGGGGGCTCACATAGGTCATCCCGGTGACGGTACGGACCCGCGCCGGTGACCTCCACCGGTTTGCCGCCCGCCCCGCCCCTCCCCGCCCGGACCTCAGCCCGCGAGCACCTGCTCGCGCAGGATGTCGGCGTGCCCGCAGTGCTGCGCCAGCTCCCGCAGCACTTGCAGGTACACCCAGCGCAGCGTGCGCGGTCCGATCCGGTGCCCGGTCACGACGGTGTCCAGCGGCATGCCCGCGACCAGCGCGCGGGCCGTCGCGCAGGCCTCGCGGTGGGCGGCCGTGACGGACGCGACCGTGTCGCCGTCGCCGAGCCGGAAGGACTCGTCAGGCCCCAGCACCACCCCCATCTCCCCGCGTGGCCGCCCGCCCACGCACTCCTCGAACCACACCCGCTGCATCCACGTCACGTGCTTGACCAGCCCGAGCAGCGTCGTCGCCGACGGCACGAGACGGCGCCGCGCCTGCTCCTCCGTCAGCCCGTCGAGAGCCGCCTCGACGGCGCTCCGGTAGTCCTCGACGAAGGCGTCGAGCTGCGTCCGCTCGTCCTCCAGCGGCACGTCGAACGCGCCCATGACCCTGTCTCCTCCCCGGCCGCGACCCCGCGGCGCCGCCGCCGATCCTAGGACGCGAGGCCGGTGTCCGAGGCAGCCTCTAGGCTCGTGGCGCATTCGGGGAACACGAGGGGGGCGGTCGGCGATGGGTGCTGCGGGCGGCGGGGAGGGCGCGGGAGCGGGGGTTTCCCTGGTGACCGTGCGGGAAGCGGCGGAGGCGTTCGTCGCGCGCGAGGTGGCGGCGATGCGGGGCGCGGGGTGCCAGGTGTGGGTGAGCCGCTGCCCGGAGCAGGACGTGCACCGGGACGGGCGCTCCACCTTCGCGTACTGGATCGCGGTGGACGACGGCCAGGGCGCGATGTTCGAGCCCCTCCACCGGGGGTCGCCGGAGGACCTGCTGCCCGCCGGATACGACGACTTCGGCCTGTACGTCGGCGGGGGCAAGGCCGACACCTACCCCTCGGACCACCCGGGCAGCCACGCGAACCACCGGCCGCTGGCCGTGACCGCGGAGGACGGGACACCGCTGCGGTTCGCCGGCCGGATCGACTCCCCGCGGACCGCCGAGGCGTGGCTCTCCCGGCCCGACGCCTACGTGCGGTGCGACTACTGCATGTTCCACCCGCCGACCGCCTTCCGCGTCGGCGACCCGGAGCGGGAGTGCGACTGCGGAGCCCTCGCACGAGGCGAGGACGGCCGCCTGACGTGGGACGAGGAGTACCGGTACACGTTTCCCACGGTGTTCCTCCGCGCCTGATCCGCGCGAGCGGTGGGCCTCGTCCGGTCCGGCGCCGGGAGGCGGCCGCTCGCCCCGGGCCCGGGGCGAGCGGGCGGGCCCCTCAGCGCACCGCCACGTGCGACGGCTCCCACACCGAGCAGTCGTGCGCGAAGAGCACCCGGCGCGGGTCGAAGTCCGCGAGGCGGTCCAGCCAGGGGGCGTAGCCGGGCAGCGGTGGCGGCACACCGTCGCGGGCGGCCTCGCGGGCCAGCTGGTCGGAGGCGAAGTCCGAGGCGAAGTCGTGGGCCTGGCCCGCGAGGACGACCGTGCCGTCGTCCTGCCGGAGGGCCAGCGACTGGTGGCCCGCGGTGTGCCCGGGTGTCGGCACGACCCACACCCCGGGGCGGATCTCCGCCTCGCCCTCCAGCTCCTCGTACGTCACGCCGGGGAAGTCCACCAGCGCGTCCACGGTGTGGCCGCCGCGCCGGGCGGTCGCCAGCTCGACGTCCTGCACCAGGATCGGCCGCCCGGCCAGCAGCGGGTTGCCGCCGCAGTGGTCGAAGTGCAGATGGCAGTTGACGACCAGCGAGATGTCGTCGAGGCCGACCCCGGCCGCCGCGAGCGCCTCCGGCAGCGCCCGCCGCCGAGGCCGGTAGTGCGCCTCGGTCTCCGGGCCCGCGTCCCCGATGCCGGTGTCGAAGAGGATGAGCCCCTCCTCGTGCCGCACGAGGTACCCGAGCACGGGCTCGACGCGCGGCCGCGCCCCGCCCACCTCCTCGGCGGGCCGCACGAAGTACCCCAGGTCGAGCCGCCGCACCGCCATGTGCTTCCCCATCCGGCCATCCTGGCACGGCCCCCGCCGCCCGGACGGGCGTCCTTCTGCCACGCTGCTCGCGCAGGGACCGAGCGCCGGATCCGCTCGCGCGGGCGGCGCGGCGTCTGCCAGGGTGGCCCGCATGGCGGACGGAGCAGGCGGATCAGGCGGAGCAGGCCGGTCGGAGAACCCCCGGCCGGACCGTGGGCGGCGCGGGCGCAGGCGGGACGTGGTCGCCGCCGTCGTCACCTGCGCGGCCGTGGCCGCCGCGCTCGTGCACATGGTCAGGCCCGGCATCAGCATCGACGGCATCACCGTCGTGCTCCTCGCCGTGGCCGTCGTCCCGTGGCTGGGCGACCTGTTCGACAGCATCGAGCTGCCCGGCGGCACCAAGCTCCAGTACCGGCAGCTCGCCGAACGCGTGGAGGCCGCCGAGGAACGCTCCGCCCAGGCCGGCCGCACGGCGGACGACGCGTCACGCACCGCGCGCATCGCCTTCGTCACGAGGTCCGGCGAGGACACCGGCACGCCGAGCGCCTACGCGGACACCTCCGCCTGGCCCGCCGCCGGAAGCGTCGAGCGCCTGGCGGACGCGTACACGCGCGAGCGCGCCACCCCGCGCGGCCCCGACCGCACCGACCGCATGGAGCAGATCTTCGCCGACCTCGTCACCGCGACCCGGCAGCGCGAGGACTTCGACGTCCGCGCCGCCCTCACGTCCCCCGACCCCGGCACCCGGCTGGCCGGTTACGCCCGCCTCTACGCCCGCCCCGACGGGACCTACCTGGACGACCTCGTCCCGGCGGTGCTCGGCGACGAGGAGATCGCCTTCAGCATGTACTGGGGCCTCCACGCGATCATCGCCGTCGTCGACACGGTGGGGGTCGGCAGGCTGCGGGTGGAGCACGTCACCGGCCTGGAGGCCCGCGTCGGCCGACTCCCCGCCGACAGCGACCGCAACGACGTCCTGTGGCGGCTGCTCGCCAAGATCCGGGCGCAGCCGCCGCGCTGACGCCCACGCGCGGGTGTGCGCACTGCGCACGCCTGGGCGTACGCCGTCACGTGCCGGGACGCACGCACTCCGCCCACACGACCTTGCCGGGACCGACACGGTCCGTGACCCCCCACCGGTGCCCGGTGACCCGGTCCACGACCGTCATCCCCCGCCCGTTCTCCGCCTCCGGCGCCGCCTCCCGCACCACCGGCACACCCTCGGCCCGCCCCCGCGCGTCATGCACCTCGATCCGCACCCCACCCGGTACGCGCAGCACGCTGACCCCCGTTTTCCGCCCGGCCACCGCCGCGTGCCGCAGCACGTTCGTCATCAACTCGGTGAGGACGAGCCCGGCCTCCGGGACCAGATCCTCCATGTCCCACCGGGTGAGCTGCCGGTCGAGCGAGTGCCGCGCCTGATGCACGCCGCGGGGTGTGGCGGGCCACAGGATCTGCGCGGGGGTGAAGGGGTTCGATGCCGTAGCCATCGGTGGGGGCCGCCTCTGCGTGATGGGAATCTGACGATCTGTAGGCAGAGTGGCGTGAAGTGACCTAGTGTCGGTAGGGCTGGTGCATTGCCCCTTTGAACCGGCACAAAGCTGCTTTGTCCCGCGCGCCCGTCACCCTTAGCGCGCAGGTGGGAACCCCGAGGTCGGGACGCCGGTGGGCATTTGCCTGGGCGTGAGGCAAAGAGAGTGGGTGCGAATATACGCATGCGGGAGAAGAATACTGACGGGCTGTCGGCTCGTGTGGTCTACCGCCGGGAGCTTCGCCGACTCCGAGAGCGACGGGGGTGGACCCTGGCGTTGCTCTCCGAGAAGACGCGGTACGACACGTCCTACCTCCAGCGGCTCGAAAAGGGCGCCCGGCTGGGCACAGCCGAAGCTGCTGCCCTGCTGGACAAGGCGTACGAGACGGGCGACTTGCTGGTCGATCTCTTTCGCCTGGCCAAGCGGGAGGCGGAGACCAACCGCTTCGCGGGCTTCAGCGACGTGGAGGCCGAGGCAACCAGCATCCATGAGTTCAGCGTGAGCACGGTGCCCGGCCTGCTGCAAACACCCGCGTACGCGGAAACACTGCTGCGGCTCAACGGGCCGATGAGCGAGGACGTACTCGCCGATCAGGTGCAGGCACGGATAGCGCGACAGGATCGCCTCACCGGTCCCAAGCCGCTCCAGTACCGAGCCCTGCTGGACGAGTCGGCGATCCGTCGCCCCACCGCAGACCGGCGAGTGTGGGCCGGACAGTTGGAGCGACTGATCGAGGCGGCCCAGCAGCCGAACATCGCGATCCAGATCGTGCCGCTCGGAGTCGGGCCACACCTCTTGGTCTTCAACTCCGTGCAGTTGCTGTGGATGCCCAGCGGGCGGCTGGTGGCCTACTTCGAGAGCATCTGGAGCGGCCAGTTGGTGCAGGAAAGTGAGGAGGTGGAGCGGCTCCGCTTGGCCTACGATCTGCTCAGGGACTCTGCGCTCACCACTACCGATTCCCTCGCACTGCTGCGAACCGTGCTGGAGGACTACAAGTGATGTCCGGCTCCACACCAGATCTGACCGCCGCCACGTGGCGCAAGTCGTCGTTCAGCGGAAACTCGAACCCCGACAGTTGCGTCGAGGTCGCGGACGGCTTCACCGGCGTGGTTCCGGTGCGGGACTCCAAGGATCCCCAGGGTCCCGCCCTGGTCTTCCCGGTCGGAGCCTGGGCCGCGTTCGTCGCGGATGTGAAGGCGGGGCGTTTTCCGGTCTGACCGGCGGGGCCGACCGGCTCAGTCGCGGGGTGTCCAGACGGGCGCGTCCGCGTCGTAGAAGAGGGCCCGCAGGAAGTCGTCGGCGCCGGACGCGGCGAGGCGCATCAGCGTGACCATGCCCGGCGGGTACTCGCGCCACTGCGCCTTGTCCCACACCACCACCGGCCACTCCTCCGGGGCGGTGCCGGGGCGGCGCAGCCAGAAGAGCTGCTCGCCGCTGATGCCGCCGCCCCAGGGCAGCAGGCCGCCCGGCTCGGGGTGGAAGGGGTAGGGGAAGGCGTCGGGGTATTCGAGCCGCAGGCCGCGCAGCGCGTCGCACAGCGTCGTCGCGTCCGCGAGGTACGCGCGCAGGGCGGCGGTGCCGTCCGAGCCGTCCCGCAGCGGGCCCGGTGTGCCCACTGCGAGCCGCCCGTACAGCTCGCCGGGGCCGAAGGCGTCGACGAAGGCCCGGTAGTCGGCGGGCAGTGTGACGTCCACCGCCGCCGAGGCCGGGCCCCAGGGCAGCGCCTCGCCGGCCAGCGGCCGTACCCCGGCCACCCGCGCGAAGTCCTCGATGTCGTCCCGCATCGCCCGCACCACCCTTCGGTGCCCGCCCCGCGCGGACACGATCGGCCATCGTAGCGACGCCGCATGTGCGGGTACCGCGCCCGACACGGTCGCGGCAAGGACGGGCGCCGACAAGGACACCACCTCGCTTCCGTGCCGCGGGCGCACCGGCCGGGCGGACGGACCCGGATACGATCTCGGAAAACGGACAAACGGACACACGGACACCGGGGGCACCGGCCCCCACCCGCCCGCGATCTCCGGAGGACACCGCCATGGGCCCGCAGCAGATCACGCCGAAGCAGCGCGGTTATCTGATCGTCAACTCGCATCCCGCCGGGTGCGCCGCGAGCGTGCGGCAGGTGTGGGAGTCGATCCCGCCCGCACCGCACGAGGGGCGCGCGCCCGTCGTGCTGGTGCTCGGGTCGAGCGCCGGGTACGGGATGGCCGTGCTGCTCGCGGGCCTGCGGCGGCACGGGGTGCGCGGCATCGGCGTCGCGTTCGAGAACGGCGGCACCGAGCGGCGTACCGCCACAGCCGGGTGGTACCGCACCGCCGAGATGGCGGAACTGGCCAGCGCGTCCGGCGGCGACCTGACGTTCCTCAACGCCGACGCGTACGCCGACGGCACCCGCGCGGAGGTCCTCAAGCTGCTCACCGAGCGGTACGGGCCCGTCGACCACCTGGTCTACTCGCTCGCCTCACCGCGCCGCACCGACCCGGCGACCGGCGAGGTCCACCACTCGGTCATCAAGCCGATCGGCGCCGACTACACCTCGCCCTCGCTGCTCTTCGAGGACGGCGTCCCGCAGGTCGGCAGCGTCCACCTGACGGCGGCGACGGACGCCGAACGGGCCGCGACCGTCAAGGTGATGGGCGGCGAGGACTGGGAACTGTGGGTGCGGGCGCTCGCCGACGAGAACCTGCTCGGCGAGGGCTTCACCACCGTCGCCCTGTCCTACGTCGGCTCCGAGATCACCGCGCCCGTCTACCGGCAGGGCACGATCGGCGCCGCGAAGGAGGATCTGGAGCGGACCGCGCGGCGGCTCCAGGCGGAGGTCCTCGCCGGGCGCGGGCGGGCCTTCACCGTCGTCGCGGGCGCCGCCGTCACCCAGGCCTCGACCGCGATCCCCTCGATCGCCCTCTACACCTCGCTGCTGCGCGACACCCTCGGCGCGGACGGCTGGCGCACCACCGCCGACCAGGCCGTCGATCTGTGGGCCCAGCTCACGGACGAGGCCGCGCTCACCCTCGACGACCAGGACCGTATCCGCCTCGACGGCTGGGAGCTGGACCCCGCGGTGCAGGCTCGCGTCCGCGAGCTGTGGTCCGACCCTGGGGCCGCGCTCGCCGCGGAGCCGGCGGGACCGGCGTGGTTCTACGCCCAGTTCCGCGCCCTGTACGGCTGGGACGTCCCCGGCATCGACTACGCCGCCCCCGTCGAGACCTCCGTGCCCTGGCCGCCGCGCCAGCCGTAGCGCTTCTACAGCGCCGTGAACAGGGCCTCCAGCGGGGCCGGGACACCGTCCTCGGGCAGCGCCTCGACGAGCGCGCGGCCGTAACGGATCTTGCGGCCCTTCTTCGTGCCGAGGAAACGGCGCAACTGCGCCTCGGGCGGACGGGCGCGCTGCGCGGGCTGGCCGCGGAAGGTCTGAAGGGCGCGGAAGTCGCCTTCGGCGCGGACGACTTCGGCGACCCGGTCCGGGCCGAGCGCGCGGATCAGCTCGTCCTCCAGATCGGCGGTGCACACGAAGAAGCCCGGTGCGGGGATGCCCGCGCGCTGCCAGCCACGGGCGTAGTAGCCGGACTCGCGCGCGTCGCACAGCCCCGCCAGGCGCAGGCCCAGACCGGGCGGGCCGAGCCGCAGGGTGAAGCGGGCGATGCTCATGGCGCCGCCGATCGGCAGCACGCACACTCCCTCGGCGGCCAGGTCCCGCCCGCGGCGCTCCGCGAGGGCGTCGACGGCCGCCACGTCGCTGGGTCCTTCGAGCAGGACCGCTGCGCGCACGGGCAGCTCCGCTGCCAACTCCTCCGCGGGGGTGCTGGGGCCGCCCGCGGCCCACGCGGTGGCGGCCGCGCGGAAGCCGTTCATGTCCGCCATGCGATGATTCTGCGCTGCGCCGGCCCTTGGCGGTACGGGTATTTCGGGGGGCGCTTCGTTCTGCGTGGTGCGGTGCGCTGGGCGACCTTCCCCCGGTGGGGGGTTGCTCGCGCCGTTCTCCCCCAGAGCTTCGCCTGGGAGGTACCCCCACGCGCCCCTGGGGGGTACCCGGCGGGGCATCGCGCTTTCCCTCCTGGGGGTGGGTCGGGGGCCGCCACGGGGCACCTCCTCGGAATGCGCGTTCGGCCTCTTGCCGTGTTGGTGAGCCACCGACAGCGCATTCCTGCGGGGGCACCCCGCACCGTCCCCCTCCCAGGTCTCGTCGGCGGCTGCCTGCCGGTGGGGGTTCAGGGGCGCTAGCGGCAGCTCAGGGCGAGGGGGTGTCGGCGGTGTGGTTGTTGTGGGCGATCTGCGGCATGTGGGTCTCGGCCCAGACGCGCAGTGCGGAGAGGGGGACTTCGAGGGAGAGGCCGAGGTCGGTGAGGCGGTAGTGGACGGCCGGGGGGACGGTGGGTTCGACTCGGCGGGCGACCAGGCCGTCGCGGACGAGGCTCTGGAGGGTGACGGACAGCATCTTCTGGGAGATGCCGGGGATGCGGCGGCGCAGTTCGGCGAAGCGCAGCTCGTCCGGGGTCTGCTCGGCCAGCACTTTGACGGTCATCGAGGTCCACTTGGTGCCGATGCGGTCGAGCAACTGGCGGGTGGGGCAGGCCGGGTTGAGCAGGTCGCCCCGTTCGCCGGGGGTGGGTGTGGTCACTCGGGGCTCACCACCTGAGGGGAAAGTGCCGTCTTGGAGGAAGGGGGGCGGTTCCTTAGCGTGACGTGGTCACCATTCCTCACCTTAACTGGAGCCTCCTCATGCCCGAGTTGCGGCGCGTGCGCGTCAACGGTGTCGAACTGAACGTCGCCCTGGCCGGGTCGGGCCCGGCCGTCCTGCTGCTGCACGGGTTCCCGCACACCTGGGAGGTGTGGACGGACGTCATGGCGGACCTGTCCGGCCGCTGCCACGTCATCGCGCCGGACCTGCGCGGGTTCGGCGCGAGCGGCGCGGCCGCCGCCGGGTACGACGCGGGGACGCTGGCCGAGGACGCCGCGGGGCTTCTCACCGCGCTCGGTGTGTCCGCGGCGGCGGTGGTGGGCATCGACGCGGGCGTCGGGCCGGCGTTCCTCCTGGCGCTGCGCAGGCCCGGACGGGTGCGGCGGCTGGTCGTCATGGAGTCCGTGTTGGGCGGGCTGCCCGGCGCGGAGGAGTTCCTCGCGGGCGGGCCGCCGTGGTGGTTCGGCTTCCACGCCGCCGAGCCCGGCCTCGCCGAGACCGTGTTGGAGGGCCACGAGGCGGACTACGTCGACTGGTTCCTGACCGCGGGCACGCTCGGCGACGGGGTGCGCCCCGCGCTCCGGGACGCCTTCGTCCGCGCGTACACCGGCCGCGAGGCGCTGCGCCGCGCGTTCTCGTACTACCGGGCGCTGCCCGAGAGCGCGGAGCAGATCGCGCGGGCGGTCGCCGCCGCCCGCCTGACCGTGCCGACGATGGCGGTGGGCGCCCGGCCCGTCGGGGCGGTGCTGGAACGCCAACTCCGCCCGATCGCCGACGAGCTGACCGGCCACGTCATCGAGGACTGCGGCCACATCGTCCCGCTGCACCGGCCGGACGCCCTGCTCGCGCTGCTGCGTCCGTTCCTTGTCGGTGGGCGGGTGTAACGGAACAGGGGGGCCGGCGCGTCGAACAGGTGACAGGTCCCGCGTACGGCGGGTGCGGGGGCGGTGCCGGAGGGGGGCACCGCGCCCGGCCCCGCGGGTCACGCCCGGCGCGCGCGTACGCCGTAGAGGGCCGCGCCCACCGCCGTGACGACGAGACCCGCGACGACGGACGGCACCGGCATGCTGAACGCGAGGGCGGCGCAGCCCGCGAGCCCCACGACGGGCACGGCGAGCGGCGGCCGGCGCTCGTCCGGGGACAGCCGCAGCGCGCTCGCGTTGGCCACGGCGTAGTACAGCAGCACACCGAAGGACGAGAAGCCGATGACGCCCCGCAAGTCCGTCGTCGCGGCGAGGAGCGTGGCGAGGGCGCCCACGGCGATCTCCGCGCGCAGCGGCGCGTTCGTACGGCTCAACCGCGCGAGCGCGGGCGGGAGATGGCGGTCGCGAGCCATGGCCAGCGTCGTCCGGGACACCCCCAGCAGCAGTGCGAGCAGCGAGCCGAGCGCGGCGACGGCCGCACCCGCGCGGACCACCGGTACGAGGCCGGGCGCGCCCGCCGCCCGTACCGCGTCGGCGAGCGGCGCCGCGGACCGCCCGAGCGCCTGCGGCCCCAGAACGGCGAGCAGCGTCACCGCGACAGCCGCGTACACGACGAGCGTGACCCCCAGCGCGAGCGGGATCGCCCGCGGGATCGTACGCGCCGGGTCGCGGACCTCCTCGCCGAGCGTCGCGATGCGGGCGTAGCCCGCGAAGGCGAAGAACAGCAGCCCCGCCGCCTGGAGCAGCCCGTGCGGTGTGGCCGTGGCGCCCCCCGCGTCCCAGGCGAGCCGCCCCGCGTCGGTGTGCCCGCCGCTCAGCCCCGCGACGACACACGCGGCGAGCACGCCGAGCGTGACCGCCACGATCAGCCGGGTCAGCCAGGCCGCCTTGCGGACGCCCAGGCAGTTGACGGCCGTGAGCGCCACGACCGCCCCCACGCCGGTGGCCCGCGCCTGCCCCGGCCACACGTAATGCCCGACCGTCAGCGCCATCGCCGCGCACGAGGCCGTCTTCCCGGCCACGAAGCTCCACCCCGCGAGGTAGCCCCAGAACGGCCCCAGCCGCTCCCGCCCGTACACATACGTCCCACCCGACTCCGGATGCCGCGCCGCGAGCCGCGCGGACGAGGTGGCGTTGCAGTACGCCACGACCGCGGCGACCGCGAGCGCCCCCGACAGCCCGCTCCCCGCCGCGGCGGCAGCGGGCCCGAACGCGCTGAAGACACCGGCGCCGAGCATGGCCCCGAGCCCCACCACGACCGCGTCCCCCACCCCCAGCCGCCGCCCCAGCCCCCCTTCCCCGCCGTTCCCGCTGCTCCCGGCGTTCCCGCCGGTACGACCTGCTCTTTCGCGTCTCACCGGCGGATGTTCCCACCCGGGGGTGAACGCGAGATTGCGCCTTGCGGCGCGCGGTGGGGTTCGCCCCGGGCTGCCTCCTGCGGTGGACCCGCGACCGTCCGCCGGTGGGGGGTTGAGCGCGCAGTTCCCCGCGCCCCTAGCTGGTTGCCACTTGCGGTGGCAGCTCGCCTTCCCCCCGGTGGGGGCTGAGCGCGCAGTTCCCCGCGCCCCTGAAAGACGGGGACTCTCCCCCGCAGGTGCGCCCCAGAGACGCTCACCCCCACCGGCTGGCAGCCGCTAGTCCGGCCTGGAGGGGGACGGTGCGGGGTGCCCCCGCAGGAATGCGCTGTCGGTGGTTCACCGACCAGGTAGGGGGGTGAAGGCGCATTCCGAGGAGGTGCCCCGTGGCGGCACCCGACCCAGCGGCGGCGGCGCCGCGTCAGGGGCGCGGGGAACTGCGCGACCAGCCCCCACCGCAGGGAAGGTCGTGCGGCGAACCGCAACCACCCACCCCGGAGCGGAGAACCGCAGAGCCCACCGTGGGAGACGGTAAATCGGAAAAGCAGAAAAGCAGCGCGCCGGTAAAACGGAGGAATTTCGGGACCGCCTTGACTTTTTCCGATACGCCTTCCTAGGCTGAACGCGTATGAGCCGTTGTGCCGACCCGGCACACAGCGATACGGGGGAAAGAACGTGAGCGCGGCAACGTATGCCGATTTCAGCACCCGCCCGACGCCTCGTCGTGCCCTCGTGCTGAGCAGAAGAATCCGCAGCGCCCTGCGCCGCCCGCCAAGGGCAACCGCAGGCGCGGGGGCCACCGGCCCACACCCACCGCGCACGCCGGGCGCGTAACCCGGCCCTCGCGGCGCGCCCAAGCGCAAGGCGCCAAGCACCAAGCGCAAGGGGCAAGGCCCATTTAGCGGGCCCGCAACAATATCCCACCCGCGCGTTTCCGCGCAAAAACTCTTCCATTGGCCACGCATTTCCCTGCGTGCGCGCCCGCGCGCAAAAGCGCAACCGCTCCACCACGAATGCACCGAGTACGGGGGACGTCAGAACCATGCCGAAAACATCCATCGCCGCCCTCTTCCCGGGCCAGGGCGCACTGTACGGGCGCGCTCTCGCCGATCTCCGGGAGGCGTTCCCGGCGGTCGTGAATCCGGTCCTCACCGACATCGGGGACGCCGCCCGACCCCTGCTCGGCGGCTCCGCCGCAGACGCGTTGTTCGCGCCGCGTACGCCCGAGCCCGCGCAGTGGCTGGCGGAGGCGCCGGACACGTTGCAGCTCGCGATCTACTCGGCGTCCGTCGCGACGTACGCCGTCCTGCACGCGCGCGGTCTGCGGCCGGACGTGCTCGTGGGGCACAGCCTCGGGGAGATCGCCGCGCTGGTGGCGGCGGGGGCGTTCAGCGTGGCGGAGGGGGCGCAGATCGTCTGTCACCGGGGGCTCGCGCTGCGCGAGGAGGGGCCGGGGGAGGCGGCGTACATGGCGGCGCTGAGCACCGGGCCGGAGCGGGCGCAGCAGCTCGTGGACGTGGTGGGCGACCCGCTGACGGGGGTGGCCGTCGAGAACCACGCGGCGCAGACCGTGCTGTCGGGGCGGGCGGCGACGCTCGACACGGTGGCGCGGCTCGCGGCGGTGCTGCGGATCGACTTCGCGCGGCTGAAGTCGCCGTACGCCTTCCACAGCCCGCTGCTGGGGGCGGCGGCGGAGGCGTTCGCGGCGCGTATCCGGGGCGTGGGGCAGCGCCCGCTTCAGATCGCGGTCCACTCGCCGATCCTCGGGCGGGCGTACGAGGACTCCGACGACCTGACGGAGGTGCTCGCGGGTCACTTCACCCGGCGGGTGCGGTTCGCGGACGCGGTGCGGGAGGTGAGCGGCGGCGGGGTGGGCGTCTTCGTGGAGAGCGGGGCGCTGGACGCGCTGTCGAAGATCGTCGGGCGGGTCGTCGGGCCGCCCGCGGCGACGGTGCCGATGCTGCTGCCGGAAGCGGGCGGCGGGGCGACGCTGCACAGTGCCCTCGACCGCCTCACGGACCTGGGCGCGCTGCCGCCCGCGCGGGGGGCGGGGTCCGCGGATCCGCTGCACGCCGCGCTGCTCGCGGACGTCCCGGCGGCGGATTTCGCCGCGTTCTGGCACGGCCGCGCGGGCGAGGTCCGCGACTTCGTCCGCCGCACGTACGACGACCACACCTCGGCCGCCGCGCCCGCGCAGGCTCCCGACCGGGGGGAGCTGGTGCGGGAGTTGGCGGGGGTGTACGCGGCGGCGCTGGAGTATCCGGCGGAGGTGTTCGAGGAGGGGACGGATCTGGAGGCGGAGTTGGGGGTGGATTCGGTGAAGCAGACGGAGCTGCTGGTGCGGGTGGGGGAGCGGTACGGGCTGCCGCCGCGCCCGTCGGATGTGCGTCCGGCCGCGTTCAACACGCTCGGGAAGATCGCCGATCTGATCCTCGCCTCGGGCGGTACGCCCGCTCCGGCGCCCGCCCCGGCGCCTGCCGAGGCCCCCGACCGGGGGGAGCTGGTGCGGGAGTTGGCGGGGGTGTACGCGGCGGCGCTGGAGTATCCGGCGGAGGTGTTCGAGGAGGGGACGGATCTGGAGGCGGAGTTGGGGGTGGATTCGGTGAAGCAGACGGAGCTGCTGGTGCGGGTCGGCGACCGGTACGGGCTGCCGCCCCGGCCGTCGGATGTGCGTCCGGCCGCGTACAACACGCTCGGCAAGATCGCCGACCTGATCCTCGCCGCGGCGGCGTGAACGGAGCACTGGACGTGTCCACCGGATCCCCCGAGCTGCACGGCAAGGTCGCCCTCGTCACGGGCGGCGCCCGCAACGTCGGCAAGGTCATCGCCAAACGCCTTGCGGCGGGCGGCGCGACGGTCGTCGTCAACCACTTCCACTCGCCCGGCCCCGCGCGCGACACGCTCGCGGAGATCGAGGCGGCGGGCGGGCGCGCGCATGTGATCCGCGCGTCCGTCGCCGTACCCGGGCAGGTCGACCACATGTTCACGGAGATCGAGGAGCGTTTCGGCGGCCTCGACATCCTGGTCAACAACGCGGCCGGCGGGGCGCTCGTGCCCAGCGCGGAGGTCACCGACCGGCTGCTGGACCGCGCCCTGGACACCAACCTCAAGGGCGGTCTGGCGTGCGCCCGGCGTGCCGCCCCGCTCATGGCGCGGCGCGGCGGCGGCAGCATCGTCAACATCTCCACGCTCGGCGGCGGCCAGTTCGTCATGGCCAACTACCTGGCGTGCGGCCCCGCGAAGGCGGCGGTCGAGGCCATGACCCGTTATCTGGCGGTGGATTACGCGCGGGACGGTATCCGCGTCAACACGGCGGCGGCCGGCATGCTCTACTCCGAGGTCGCCGACCTCTTCCCGGACGCCGCCGCCATGCAGGCCGCGACGATCGCCGCGACCCCGCTCGGCCGCCTCGGCCACCCGGAGGAGCTGGCCGAGGTCGTCGTCTTCCTGGCGTCCCCCCGCTCCAGCTGGATCACCGGCCAACTCCTGCTCGCGGACGGTGGTCTGGCCACGGGCCAGGCCCTGCTGTCCCCTCCCGCGGCGGTGCGGCCCGAACCGCTGCCGGAGGCGGTTCCGACCGCGCCCGCCGTCCCCCCGGCGCCGCGCACCCCGGCTGCCGCGACGGCCATACCAGCCGTGACCACCCCGCCCTCGGTGCCCGCACCGCTGCCCGCGGCCGCCGCGCCCGCCCCCGCGCGGCGACCCGCGCCCGCGGCCGTCTTCCCGCGCCCCGCCGACGGCCACCCCGGTGACGAGATCGCCGTCGTCGGCATGGGCATCGTCGTACCCGGGGCCAACGACCCCGACGAGTACTGGCGCGAACTCATGGACGGCGCCGACCGGTTCGTCGAGATCCCCGCCGACCGGTGGGACAACGACAGGTTCTACTCCGCCGACAAGCGGGCCGAGGACAAGACCTACTCCAAGCACTCCGCCTTCATCACCGACTTCGTCCCGCATCCGCGGCTCGCCGCCGAACTGGCCGAAGGGCCGGGGCCGGACGGCGGTGACGTCGAGTCGACGACCCTGTGGCTGCGGCACTCCCTCCTCCAGGCGATGGAGGGCGTCGCGCACGGGCCCGGCGACCGCTGCTCCTTCCTCGTCGGCTACACCGCGGACGGCTCGCAGCATCTGGAGGAGGCGACCGTACGGGCCGGGGTGCTGGCCCGGATGGGGCCGATCCTCGGCGAGTTGGGGCTCGGCGGCGCGGAGAAGGCCGCCGCGCTCGACGGGATCGGGCGGCGGCTCGCGGCCCACTACGGGCGCAGCGGCCCGGATCCGCTGCGCTTCTTCCCGCATCAGGTGGGGCTGGGCGCGATGCGCGGGGTGCTCCCGGAGAGCGCCGAGCTGCTGCTCGTGGACACCGCGTGCTCCTCCTCCCTCTACGCCGTGGACCTCGGCCTCAAGGGGCTGCTGGAGGGGCGGCACGACATCGCCGTGTGCAGCGGCTCGTTCGCGGTCGGGCCGCGCGGCTCGATCCTCTTCGCCAAGCTCAACGGGCTGTCGGTGGGCGGCGAGGTGCGCTCGCTGGACAAGGCGAGCGACGGTGTCCTGTTCTCGGACGGGGCCGCCACCGTCGTGCTGAAGCGGCTGAGCCGGGCCCGCCGGGACGGCGACCGCGTGCTCGCCACGATCCGCGGCTTCGGCTCGTCCTCGGACGGCAAGGGCAAGGCGATCTACGCGCCGAGCGCCGCGGGGCAGAAGCTCGCGATCCGGCGGGCGCTCGCGGCGCCCGGGATGGACAGCGTCCGCCCGGAGTGGGTCGTGGCGCACGCGACCGGCACCCCGGCGGGCGATCTCGCCGAGTTCACCACCCTGCGCGAGACGGTGAGCGAGGTGCTGGCGGGGGACGCGGACGCGGCGTGCGACCGCGGGCCCGTCGTCGTCACGTCCAACAAGTCCGTGATCGGGCACACGGGTTGGGCCGCGGGCGTGGCCTCGCTCATCGAGGTCGTGCTCGGCTTCACGCACGACGTGATCCCGCCGCAGCACCGGTTCACGGAGACGCCCAAGGACTTCGCGATCGACGGCTCGCATCTGACGGTGCCGACCGAGGCCGTGCCGTGGCCGCGCGGTGAGCGCCGCCGTACGGCCGCGGTGTCCGGCTTCGGCTTCGGCGGGACGAACGCGCATCTCGTCGTCCAGGAGCCGCCGTCCGCGGACTCCGGCGCCCCTTCCCCGGTGGAGGAGCCCGTGTCCGGCGGGGAGGCCGCCCCGCAGCGGCAGCGCATCGCGATCGTCGCCCGTACGGCCCACGTCCCGCCGACGGAGGAGGCCGAGGGCACCGAAGGACCCGAAGCCCCCGACGCTCCCGGCGGCGACCTCCCCGGCTGGCTGACCGGCGGCGGCGCCACCGGCCCCGGCGGGCTGTCGTTCGGGGACAGCTACCCGCTGCCGTCCTTCCAGCAGGTCCGCATGCCCCCGGGCATGATGCGCGGGATCGACCGCTGCCAGCTGATGATCCTCAGCTGCGCCCACCGCCTCCGCGACACCCTCGGCGGCTTCTGGGAGGACCACCGCGAGACGACCGGTGTCGTCCTCGGCCACCTCGGCGCGACGCGCAACGCCACGCTCTACGCGACGCGTTGCTACCTCGACGACCTCACGCTCGCGCTGCGCACCGACCCCGCGCTCGCCGCCGCGCCCTGGCTGCCGGACGCGCTGGACCGGCTCAAGGCGGAGGTGCGGCGGCTCGTGCCGCCGTCCAGCGAGGACTCCTTCCCCGGCATGATGCCGAACGTCATCCCGGCCCGGGTCGCGAACTACTTCGACCTCAAGGGCCTCAACATGACCGTCGACACGGGCTTCACGTCGACACTGAGCGCGATCGACGTCGCCATCCGCTACCTGCGGCAGGGTGAGCTGACGATGGCGCTCGTCGGCGGCATCAACGGCAACAGCACCGCCGAGGTACGGCAGTTGCTCGACGACGCCCTCGACGCCGACACCGTGCTGGCCGAAGGCGCCTTCCTGCTCGCCCTCGTGACGGAGGAGACCGCGGCCACGCACGGCCTGGAGGTGCTGGGCTACCTCGACACCCCCGACGTCCCGGACGCCCCGGAGGGTGCCGCTCCCGACGCGGTCGCGTGCGGGGCCCGCCGCACGGACCGGCCCGCGTGCTTCCTGGGCGCGGAGGGTGCCATCGGCGTCCTCCAGGTCCTGGCGCGCGAGCCCGCGGCGCGCAACGCCCTGGTCGTCTGCCACGGCGAGCAGGGCGCGCCCGACCTGGCCGTACGGATCAGCGCCCCGACGCCGCCGCCCGCCGCGCAGGCCCCCGCCGTACCCCCGCGCTTCCTCGACCCGCAGCGGTACGAAGGCCCGGACGGCGCGGCGCACCCGGCGGCGGTGGCCCGCCACGTACCGGCGCTGACGGAGTCGCCCGGCCGGGCGGTACGCGACGAGGTGCCGTTCTGGCCAGCCGAGCCCACCGTCGTCCTGACCGACCGGCCCGGCACGGCAGCCGCGGCGGGCGCGCCGCCCGGCACGCTCGTGCTGTGCACCGCTCCGGCGGACGGCACACCCGGCGTCCACCACGTCGGCGGCGCCGAAGCGGTCGGCCCGCTGCTGGCGGCGGCCGACCCCGACCGCCGCATCCGCCACATCCGCCTGCTCACCGACCTCTCCGCCACCGACCCCGCCGATGCGGCCGATCCGGCTGGCGCGAGCCCGGACACCCTGCACGAGGTGCTCTTCCAGGTCGTCCAGTTGCGCCACGACGCCCTCGCGGCACCGGCCGACTCCGGTGCGGAGAAGGCGAGTTGTGTCGGGCTGCTGCTCGGCGCGCTCACCGGCCGCACCCCGCACCCGTACACCGGGCTCTTCACCGGCCTGTTCAAGGTCGTCCACCTCGAATACCCGGACACCGTCACCTTCGCCCTCGTCACCGACACCCGCGACCCGGCGGCCGGAGCCGCCCGCGCGCAGCGGGAGTCGGCGTACGGGCGCGGGCTGCCCGTCGCGTACGACGACGACAGCGTGCGGCTGGCGGTCACGCTCACGGAGGAACCGGGGGAGCCGGGGGAGCGGGCCGCGCTCGGGCCCGGCAGCGTCGTCGTCGCCGTCGGCGGCGGGCGCGGCATCACCGCCGAGCTGCTGACCGAGCTGGCCCGGCACTTCCGGCCGACCCTCTACGTCCTCGGCTCCAACCCGGTCGATGCGCACCCGGCGGAGTATCTGGCTCTGAGCGACGCCGAGTTCGCCCGCGGCCGGGCCGACTACATCCGGCGCGGCCTCGGTTCCGGCCGCACCCCGGCGCAGCTCAACCGCGCCTACGAGCGCATCGGCCAGGCCCGTGTCATCCGCGGCAACCTCGCGCGGATGGCAGAGCACAGCGGCGCCGCCCACGTCCGCTACCTCACGTGCGACGTGACCGACCCGGCGCAGGTGACCGCGGCCCTGGACCGCGTCGCGGCCGAGACCGGCGGCGCCCGCATCGACCTGCTCGTCAACGCCGCGGGCCTCAACCGCTCGGCCCCGATCGCGACCAAGAGCCTCACCGAATTCCGCCAGGTCCGCGACCTCAAGCTGCGCGGCTACCGCAACCTCAAGGCCGCGCTGCGCGACCGGCCCCCGGCCGCGTGGTGCAACTTCGGCTCCCTGCTCGGCATGACGGGCCAGATCGGCGAGGCCGACTACGCCTCCGGCAACGACCTGCTCGGCACCGCCGCGACGCACGCCCACCGGGTGCTCGGGGCACGGGAGTTCACGATCGGCTGGACGCTGTGGGGCGATGTCGGCCTGGGCGCCGCCGAGTTGACCAAGGCCTATTTCGAGAAGAGCGGCCTGTACTCGGCGATGAGCACCCCGGAGGGCGTGCACCACTTCGTCCGCGAGCTGCACCTCACCGCGCCCGCGCCCTACGCGATCCACCTCGGGGCCGCCGAACGCCAGGCGGTGGAGCGCCTGTTGCCCGGCTTCCTCACGCAGCGGGCCGCCCCCGACGTGCCCCCGGCCCGGGTGACCCTGCCCGCCCCGCGGGCCGCCGCCGACCGCGTCCCGCAGCTCGCCGCCGCACCCCGCACCCCGCGCCCGGCCCAGGGCCCGCCGCCGGAGCCCGCGCCCGCACCCGTGGCCGCACCCGTGGCCACGCCGGCGTCCACCCCCGACTTCTACCTCGGCCGCGAGATCGCCAGGGAGGGCACCGACGCCGTCACCTTCGAGCGCGTCTTCGACCTCACCACCGACGCCTACCTGCGCGGGCACCTGGTCGCGGGCGTCCCCACCCTCCCCGGCACCTTCGTGACCGAGATCGCGTACGAGGTGGCCTCCCGTCTCGTCCCCGGCCTGCGCGTCTACGCCTTCGAGGACGTCCGCTTCCACCACTTCCTCAAGGTCCGCGAGTCCGGTGCGGGCGCCGCGGAGACCAAGCGCATCCGTGCCGACGTCGTCGAACGCCGCCCCGACATCGGCCAGGCGGTGGTGCGCGTCCGCATCACCGGCGACGTCGTCGCCCCGGGCGGCACGGTGCTGGTCCGGGACCGGCTGCACTTCGAGCTGCGTGTCCTCATGGCGGCCCGGCTGCCCGCCGCGCCCCGCTGGGCGCCCTGGCACGAGGCCGCCGAGACGCCGGTACCCGACCCGTACCACAGCCCCGGCTCCCCGGTGCTGCTCACCGACCTGTTCGTCTCGACGTCCCGCACCCGCCTGCACCCCGGTGGCAAGCGCTCCACCTACAGCCTGCAACTCCCGCCCGACCACCCGGTCTTCAGCCGCTTCGGGATGCCCGTGGTGCTGCTCGACGGGCTCGCCCGCACGGGGGTGCTGGCCCTCGTCGAGGGTGATCTGATCCCGCTCGCCGCCCCGCTCGGCATCGGCCGGATCGACGTCTACGAGCACGGCGGAGATCCCGCGGTCGCCGCCCGGCACGGCCGGATCGACCTCTACGCGGTGCTGCCCGAGGCGGCGGCGGACGGGCACGTGCCCGGTGCGGGCAACCGCTTCGTGGCCGTACGTCCGGACGGCCGGATCCTGCTCCAGATGAAGGACCTGGAGTGGACGGTCATGGGTTATCTCAGCCGCGCCACCGGCCGTTTCCTGACCCCGGCGGAGGCCGCGGCCCAGGCACCCCCGCCCCCGCCACCTCCCGGCCCGTCCGGCGAGCCCGACCACCCCGGCAAGGAGGTGGCAGCGATGGGAAAAGCTGACACCGGCGCGGCCCCCGAGCCGACGCCGGTCCCCCCGACGTCCCCGCAGGCCACCCCCGACACCGCCCCTGAACCCGTCCCGGCCCAGCGCACGCCCGTGGAAGCCCCGGAAGCCCCCGCCACCACTGCCGCGGAAACCCCCGCCGCCCCCGCCCCGAAAGCCCCCGCCCCCACCCCCCGGTCACGCCCCCGCCGCCCCGCCTCCGGCGCCCAGCGCCCCGCGGGCCGGCGCGCCCCCGGCCCGACCGGGCCCCGCGCCCTGCGCCGCAGCATCCGCGGCTTCCAGCGCAACGCCCCCGCCCTCTTCCGCGAACTCGCCCGCCACTACGGCGACATGGTGCGCGTCCCGCTCGGCTTCTTCACCGTCCACCTCAACCTCCACCCCGACAACATCCGCTACGTCCTCCAGGACAACAACGCCAACTACGTCCGCGGCAAGGGCTACGACTACTTCAAGATCTTCATGGGGACGGGCCTGCTCACCCTCGACGGCGACGAGTGGAAGCAGCACCGCCGCGTCGTCAACCCGCTCTTCCACAAGACGGCGATCGACGGCATGGCCACCACCATGACCGACTCGACCACCACCGTCCTGGACCGCTGGGAGGCCAGGGCCGCCACCGGCGAGGCCGTCGACGTCGTGCCCGAGATGATGGACCTGACGCTCGGCGCGCTCGGCAAGGCGATGTTCGACACCGACCTGCACCCCGAGAGCGAGCGCGTCGGCCCCGCGATGGTCACCGTCATCGAGGCGATGGTCTTCCGCGGCACCCTCGGCCAGCTCACGCCCAACGCGGTCCCGATCCCGTACAACCTGCGCATCCGCAGGGCGCGTCGGGTGATGTACGAGATCGTCGACCGCATCGTGGCGGCCCACCGGGCGGGCGAGCACGGGCAGTTGACCGACCTCGTCAGCCTGCTGCTCGGCGCGCGCGACGAGAGCGGCGGGGAGTGGACGCGCCAGCAGGTCAGGGACGAGATCATGACCGTCTTCATGGCGGGCCACGAGACCACCGGGACAGGCCTGGCCTGGGCGCTGTACGAACTCGCCCGCGACCCCGAGGCGCAGGAGCGGCTGCACGACGAGGCCGAACGCGTCCTGAACGGCCGCGTCCCCGGTATCGAGGATCTGCCGAAGCTCCCGTACACCCGCATGGTCACCGACGAGACGCTGCGGCTGCACCCGCCGATCTGGCTCTACCCGCGCGACGCGGCGGCCGAGGACGAGGTGGGCGGCTGGCGCATCCCCAAGGGCGGCAGCGTCTTCATGGTCCCCTACGTCACCCACCGCCACCCCGACTTCTGGGTGGATCCGGACCGGTTCGACCCCGAGCGCTTCTCCGACGCCAACCGCGCGGCCCAACCCCGTTACGCCTACTTCCCGTTCGGCGGCGGGCAGCGCAAGTGCATCGGCAACCAGATGGCCGTCGTCCAGACGCATCTGACCCTCGCGATGGTCGCCCAGCGCTTCCGCCTGCATCTCGTCCCCGACCACCCCCTCACCCTCGCGACCACCGTGTCCTTCCGCCCGATGGAGGGCATCCGCCTCGCGATCACCCCGAGGCCCCGATGACCCTGCTCACCCCCGCCGCTCCGCCGCCGCCCGCCGTCGCCTATCCGCCGGACGGCTCCGTGCGCCCGGTCGGCCGCTACGTGTGGGAGCCGGTCGAGACCGCGCCGCTGCCCGCCGCCCCGGATCCCGGTCTGCGCGACCGGGTGATCGCGGTGGTCGGCGGGCGGGAGACGGAGGCGTACGCGATCGGCACCCGGCTGAGCGCGGCGGGCGCCCATGTGCACCGCCTCGCCCCGCCCCGCGCGGGCGAGGCGGTGGACGACGACGGTGTGCCGGCCTTCCTCGCCGCGGCGGGCGGCCGCCTCGACGGCATCGTGGACCTCGGCGTGCCCGTCCCCTCCGCGCCCTTCACCGCCGCCGATCCCGGCGCCTGGGAGGGGGCCTTCCGGCAGACCTTCCGGCTGCTCCAGGCCGTCCACGCCGACTGGTCGGCGGAGACGGACGCGACCCGGCTGTTCTACCTCCCGGTGACCCGGCTGGGCGGCCTCATGGGCTTCGGGCCCGCCGACGGGCCGCCGCCCGGCATCGCCCAGCCGCTGGGCGGCCTGTGGGCGGGGCTGGCCAAGGGCCTGCCCCGGGAGATCCCCGCCTGCAACATCCGCGTCCTCGACCTGGGCCCCGAGCAGGCGGCGGAGACGGCGGAGTCGGTGTGCCGCGAGCTGTACCGCTGGGGCCCGTTCGAGATCGGCCACCACCGTGGGCGCCGCTACACCCTGCGGGCCCGTGCCGCGCAGCCCGGACCGCCCCGCGCGTCCCTCTCGCCCGCCGATACGGTCGTCCTGTCCGGCGGCGGACGCGGCATCGGCTTCGCGCTCGCCCGCGCGCTCGCCGCGGACTTCGGCGTCCGCGTGATCGTCAGCGGCCGCAGCCTGCTCCCCGACGAGCGGCGCAGCCCCGAAGTGGCCCTGTCCGACGCGGGCTTCCGCACGTACCGGGACGACCGGCTGCGCGCCGCCGCGGCCGAACGCGGCATCCCCGCCGCCCGCGCCGCCCTCGCCCGGCTCGCCGACGCCCGCGAGCTGTGGCGCAACCTCGCCACGGCCCGCGCCGACGGCCTGCGCATCGAATACGTCCCCTGCGACATCACCGACCCCGAGCAGACCCGCCGGCTCCTCGCCCGCGCGGGCGACCACCTCGCGGGCGTCGTCCACAACGCGGGCGTGGACATCCCGACCCGGCTCCCGCACAAGACCCCGGAGACGCTCGCCACGGTGACCGGCGTCAAGATCCGCGGCCTCCTCAACCTCCTGCAAGCCCTCCCGCCCGGCACGTCCGCCTTCTTCTGCAACGTCGGCTCGCTGACCGGCCGTTGGGGCGGCATGGTCGGCCAGCTCGACTACGGCGCGGCCAACGAGGCACTCAGCCGCCTCGGCCTGTGGGCGGCCGCGGCGCACGGCCTCCCGGTCAGCACGGTCTGCTGGCCGACGTGGGAGCGCCTCGGCATGATCACCAACTACGAGGCGACGCTGCGCTACATGTCCGCCGTGGACGTGGACGAGGCCCTGCACCACTGGCGGCGCGACCTCCTCGCCCGGTCCACCGGCGAGGTCACCTTCATCGGCGACGTGGGCCCGGCCATGCTGCCGTCCGTCCTGCGCGGCTACCAGCAGGATTCCGGCCTGCCCGGCATCGAACGCCTCGCCGCCGCCCGCTCCCTGCTCGGCGAGCCCGTCCGCTACGCCCCCTTCGCCGCGCTCACCACCCACCACGCCCTGCGCCCGGCCGAGTTGCCCGTCTGCGACGACTTCCGCATCGGCGGCGACCCCGCCCTCCCGCTCTCCCTGACCCTCGAACTCCTGCACGCGGCAGGCCCCTGGGTGCAGCCCGAGGGCACCCCGGACCTCCCCCTGCGCGAGGTGCGCGCCCTCACGATCGACCTGCCCGCGCTCCGCCTCCCGCACCCGGAGAGCCGCCTGACGCGTACGGCGACGGGCGCGTGGGCCGCCGACGGCACGTGGCGGGTGACGGTGGAGCTGACGGCGGAGGGCACCCATGTGGCGTCGGCGCAGCTCGCCTACGGGGACGCGCCCCGGCACCCCGAGGCCGCCCGCACGGACACCCCGCCGCTCGTCCCTGGCGCGGGCGCTCCGAGCTGGACCGGCCATGTCGTCCGGCTCGCGCGGTGGCGCTACGCCCCCGACGGCACCCGGCACGCCCTCGCGGAGCCGCACCGCCCGGCGGACTGGCTGCTCAGCTCACCCGCCCCGGCGCCCACCCTCCCGCTCGGCGCGCTGGAGAACGTCTTCCGCGAGGCCTGGTCCGCCCAGCGGGCCCCCGAGGCGCGCAGGCTCACCGTCGCCTCCCTCACGGCGCGGCCCCCGGCGGCCGCGCCCCTCCGCCTGACCGGCACCCCGGACGCCGCCCACTGGACCGCGACCCCGCCCGACACCCCGGACGCCCCCGACCCCGGCCCCGCCCTCCGCATCACAGCCCTGCGCTTTTCCTGAGCCCCCCATCCCCCCACCCCCAGGAGAACCCCGTGAGAACCCTCGACCGGTCGGACGCCTACTGCGTCGTGGGCGCAGGGGCGGGCGGCCTGGCCGCCGCGAAGAACCTCAAGAGCTTCGGCTTCGACGTGGACGTGATCGAGCGCGCCGACGACGTCGGCGGCAACTGGAACGGCGGCAACCCGTTCAGCGCCGCCTACGACTCGATCCACCTGATCACGTCGAAGCCGTACATCCAGTACGACGACTTCCCGATCCCCGCGGACTACCCGACCTACCTCGGCCGCACCCACGCGCACGCGTATCTGCGGGCGTACGCGGCCCACTTCGGCGTCACCGAGCACGTGGAGTGCCACCGCACGGTGGAGTGGATCGACCGCCGTGACGGCTCGCCCGACTGGTACGTGACGCTCGACGGCGGCGAAGTGCGCCGCTACGGCGGTGTCGTGATCGCCCACGGCCACAACTGGGCCCCGCGCTCCCCCGATTACCCCGGCCGCTTCGACGGCACGGTGCTGCACTCGTGCGAATACCGTGACCCGGCCCCCCTGCGCGGCAAGCGGGTGCTGGTCGTCGGCGGCGGCACATCGGGCTGCGACATCGCGGTGGAGTCGGCGCAGAACGCCGCCGCGACCTTCCTCAGCATCCGGCGCGGCTGCTACTACTGGCCGAAGTACCTGTTCGGGGTGCCCACCGACGTCCTCTACGAGAACGTCCTGAGGTGGCGGCTGCCCCGCCCCGTCGTCCGCGCCTTCGGCGGCCTGTTCCTGCGCCTGAACAGCGCGGGCGACCCGGCCGGTTACGGGCTGCCGCAGCCCGCGCACAAGCTGCTCGAAGAGCACTTCGTGATCAACTCCACGCTGCTGTACGCGCTGGGCCACGGCGATGTGGCGGCCCGCCCCGACATCGCCGAACTGCGCGGCGACCGGGTGCTGTTCACCGACGGCCGCGAGGAGCGGATCGACGTCATCGTGAACGCGACGGGCTACCGCATGACGGAGTTCCCGTTCATCGACCGCAAGCACCTCAACTGGACCGGCCGCACGCCCGCGCTGCACCTGAGCGCCTTCCACCCGGCGTACGACAACCTGTTCGTCATCGGCTACTTCCAGACGTCCACCGGCAACTGGCCGATCATGGACTACCAGGCGCAGATCATGGCCCGCTACCTGCACCTGCTGCGGACCGACCCGGGCCGGGCGGTGTGGTTCCGCAAGGCGAAGGCGGAGCCCGTCACGACCGACCGGCTCGGCGGCGGCATCACGTACTACGACTCCGAGCGGCACTGGCTCCAGGTCGATCACTTCTCCTACCGTGCGCGCCTGCGCAAGCTGGTCCGCCGCTTCGGCGTCGAACCCCCGCCCCCTGCGCAGCCACCGGCACCGGCACCGGATCCGGCACCGCCCGTCGCGGCCGCCGTCGCCCTCCCGCAGCAGCCGGAGCACCAGGAGCGCGCCGCGTGATGACCCTGCTCACGCGGCTCGCCACCCGGCACGCCCGCGTCATGCTGCTCGCCGCCCTCGCGGCCGCCGTCCTCGCCGCGGTGATCGGCGCCCCCGTCGCGTCCCGGCTGACCGGCGGGAACCCGGACTTCGTCACGCCCGGCTCCGGCAGTGTCCGCGCGGACGACCGGATCGAGAAGGCGACCGGCATCCACAGCGACGGCGGGGTGATCGCCCTGATCGACACCGGCGCCCCGGTCACCGACCCGCGCACCCGGCGGGAGGCCGCGAAGGTGGCCGCGCTCATGGACGCGGACCGGACCTTCGCCGTCGTCCGCTCCTACGACCGCACGCAGGACCCCGCCCTGGTGTCGAAGGACGGCCGGCAGACCCTCGTCGTCGGCGACTTCAGCGCCCGGCCGGGCGCGGCCGCGCACTACCAGGCGTCGGTCAAGCGGCTGCTGCACGCGACCGCCGGTGACCGTTACGTGAAGCTCGGCGGCAGCGAGGTCGTCGGCAACCAGGTCGTCAAGACCGTCCAGCACGATCTGGAGATCGCCGAACTCGCCGCCTTCCCGGTGCTGTTCGTGCTGTCGCTGTGGATCTTCCGCAGCCTCGTCGCGTCCGCGCTGCCGCTGCTCATCGGCGGGCTCAACGTCGTGCTGACGCTGCTGGGGATGCGGATCGTGGACAGCTTCACCCCGCTGTCGATCTTCTCCCTCAACCTTGTGACGGCGCTGGGCCTCGGCCTCGCGATCGACTACAGCCTGCTCATCGTCTCGCGCTTCCGCACCGAGCTGACCGTCGATCCGGACGTGCCGCGCGCGATCGGGGTGACGCTGCGCACCGCGGGCCGCACGATCGTCTTCAGCTCGCTGACGGTGAGCGCGGCGATGGCGGCGCTGTTCGTCTTCCGGCAGCGCTTCCTGTACTCGATGGCGGTCGGCGGGCTGCTCGTCGCGCTGTCCGCGGTGCTGGTCGCGCTGCTGGTGCTGCCCGCGCTGCTGCGGGTGCTGGGGCGGCACCTGGACTTCCTGGCCCCCGCGCGCTGGCACCGGGCGCTGGAGAAGCCGGAGAGCACCGAGGGCGGGTGGTTCGCGCTCGCGCGTGGGGTGATGCGGCACGCGGGGCTCGTCGCGGTCGGCGCGAGCGCCTTCCTGGTCGTGCTGGCGCTGCCCTTCGCCCGGGTGGCGTTCACCACCGTCGGGCCCGGCTCGCTGCCGTCCACCGCGAGCAGCAGGACCGTGGACGACACGCTGCGGGCCCGCTTTCCGGCCGACCCGCTGGAGGCCGTCACCGTCGTGGTGAGCGCCGGGCCCTCCGCCGGGCCCCAACTGGCCGTACTGCGCGACCGGGTGGCTGCCCTGCCGGGCGCCGCGGCCGTCTCCGCGCCCCAGCGGCTCGACAACGGCACCTGGCTGATCCGGGCCGCCCCGCGCGAGCCGGGCCTGAGCGGCGGATCGCGCCAACTGGTGCAGGACATCCGGGCGTTGCCCGCCCCCGGGGACACGGCGGTCGGCGGCCAGAGCGCGACCTTCGTCGATCTGCGGACGAGCCTGGTCGCCCGTTTGCCCGTGGCCGCCGCGATCGTCCTCCTCACCAGCATGCTCGTGCTGCTGCTCATGACGGGCTCGGTCGTGCTGCCGCTCAAGGCGGTGCTGATGAACCTGCTGACGCTCGGCGCGACCTTCGGCGTCCTCACCGTGATCTTCCAGCACGGCCACGGGGCGGGCCTGTTCGGCACGAGCGGGCAGGGCGCGCTGGACGCGACCCAGCCGGTGCTGCTCTTCGCGATGGTCTTCGGGCTGTCCACGGACTACGGCGTCTTCCTGCTCGCCCGCATCAAAGAGGCGCGGGACGCGGGCGCGGGGGAGCGGGAGGCCGTCGCGCTGGGCCTCGGCCGCACCGGGCGGGTGGTGACGGCGGCGGCGCTGCTGTTCTGCGTCGCGCTCGGGGCGCTCGCGACCTCCCGCATCGTCTTCATCAAGGAGCTGGGCTTCGGTACGGCGCTGGGCGTGCTGCTGGACGCCACGATCGTGCGGGCCCTGCTCGTCCCGTCCCTGATGGCCCTGCTGGGCCGGTGGAACTGGTGGGCCCCGGCACCGCTGCGGTGGATGTACGAGCGGTTCGGGCTGAGCGAGGGCGACATCGCGGCCGAATCGGCACGGTCGGAATACGCGCGCACGGGCTGACGAAGCGTCACCATGGTGGTGCGGAGCGCAAGCGTCGGCCGCCGCCGGAGCCCGTACGGGGGGCGGCGGCCCCCACCACCCCACCCGCCAGCCGACCGACCAGCAGAGGTGACCGTGTACCACGCCATCGTCCGACGCAATCTGCGCAAGTCCTTCGCCGAGGTCAACCGCGGCAACTACCCGGCGATCGTCCGCCAGTTCACGCCCGCGGCCGAGCACTGGTTCTCCGGCTCGCACGCCCTGGGCGGCGGCCGCCACGACAACCGGCGCATCCAGCAGTGGTACGACCGGCTCGCCGCGCTGCTGCCCGACCTGCGGTTCGAGCTGACGAAGGTCTCGGCGAAGGGCTGGCCCTGGGACACCGTGGCCTTCGTCGAGTGGGTCGACCACCTCACCGACCGCGAGGGCAACCACTACTCCAACCAGGGCGTGCACGTCATCCGGATCGCCTGGGGCAAGATCACCGAGCTGCACATCTACTGCGACACCGCGCTGCTCGCGTCCGTCCTGGACACCCTCGCCGCCCAGGGCGTCAGCGAGGCGTCCGCCCCGCCCGTCGGCGACCCGGGCCCCTTCCGCGCGGCAGCGGCCCCGGTGGCCCCCGCGGCCTGACGCCGCCGAGGAAGCCGGGCGGGCCCGCGTGGCGCATCGCGGGCCCGCCCTCCACCGTCGTGCGGGGTGCTACAGCGCGGCGACCCAGTACGGCTCGACGGTCATCCGCCCGTTGCCGCGGGCGCCGTTCAGCACGCCCGACGACGTCGTGCCGAGGGTGTACCAGGAGTCCACGTAGTCGTCGTCGTTGGTGTACCAGGACGACGGCAGCGCGTCGAGGATCGCGTCGACCAGCGGGATGTAGGCGCCCTGGTCGGTGATCGTCAGCAGCGCGTCGGCGAGCGCCTTGGCGAGCGCGGCGTAGTTGGTGTCGCTGTCGGCCTCCATCATCACGACGTCGGCCAGGTTGTACTTGTAGGCGTTCCAGCTGACCAGGATCTGGTTGGGGTAGTACGTGGTGCCGTCGTCGTCGAGGTAGGGCATGTCGACGGTGTCGACGCGCACCTTCCCGTCGAGGCCGAAGCCGGTGACGATCGAGTAGATCTCGGCGTCGCCGAGGGGCCAGGGCTCCTCGTCGTCGTTGAGGTGGACGGAGTCGATCTTCGTTGTCCAGTAGCCGCCCGTGGCCGCCGGAGCGGCGGTGGACGCGGCGGGTGCGGTGGCCGGGGCGGGTGCGGCGGGCGCCGCCGACCGCAGGCCCGCCTTGCCCAGGGCCTTGTCCACCTGGGCGAGCCCGGCGGCGGTCGCCCGGTCCACGTCGAGATCGACGACGTAGACGGCCTGCCGCGGGATCCGGGTGGCGCTGAGGGTGTGGGCGCGGCCCGCGCTGTCGTACGCGGTGACCGTGGCGGCGTGGTCGTCGTCGGCGGCCACGGCGACCAGCGGCACGGCGTCCGGGGTCAGCGCGGCCCGCATCGCGTCGGCGCCCAGCCGCAGCCGCAGCAGCGGCCCGGCGTCCGCGCCCAGCCCCTTGGCGGCGGCGATGCGCTGCTCGGCGCCCGCCACGGCCCCCGCGAGGGCGGCGGGCGCCGCCCGGCCCGCGGTGAGCGAGGCGAGGCCGACGGGTGCGGAGCCGAGCGCGGCGTCCCGCACGCGGGCCCGCCAGTCCGCCGTGCCGAGGGAGGCGGCGAGCGACCGAGCCACGGTGTCCTCGGCGGCCCCGACCTGCGAGCCCTGCCGCGCGGCGGCGGGCGCGTCGGCGTGAGCGGCGGGCAGGCCGAGCCCCTGCGACGCGAGCGCGCAGCCCGCGCCGAGCGCGAGCCCGAGCGCGGCGCGCTTGTAGACGGTGAGGTGCACGGAGGTTCCTCCTGGAGACGTTCCCGCGCCCGCCGCTCCGGGCGGCCGCGGTCGGGGGTGGTTCGAGGCGGAGCCGATCGCTTCGCGCGCGGCGCTCTACGCGAAGAGACCCCGGCCCGACCATCGTGACCGTTGCATGTCAACAAGGACAAGCCGTCTCCCGGCCAACCGGTGAACACCTGGTGCCGCCCGGGGCCGGACCCGCTCCTCAGGCCGCGGCGTCCCCGTGCGGGGCGAGGCCGATCGTGAGTTCGGCGTCGAGGGCCTTGGCCAGGCGCCGCAGCAGCGGGATCGTGGGCACCGTGCCGCCGCCCTCGATCCGCGAGATCTGCGGCTGCTGCATGCCGCACCGCGACGCCAGCTCCGCCTGGGACAGCCCGAGCGCGGTCCGCCGGTCGTAGACCATCTGCCCCAGGTCATGGGCGAGTTCGGCCTCCTCGTAGAGGCGGTCGTACGTCGCGGCGCCCGCGGAGTCGATGTCTTCGCCGAGGAGCGCGCGGTGGCGGCGGGTCTTCCACTCGGCGTGGTTCATCGCAGTTCCTCCTTGATGTCGCGGCTGTAGACGGCGTGCTCGCCGGCCGGTTCGTGCCAGGCCTCACAGGTGGCCTGTGCGACCCGGGCACGCTCCACTTCCGCGGTCTCGCGCATCCGTGTCTTGCGGAAGGTCGTCAGGAGCACGATATGGCGTTCCGGGGCGAGCCAGTAGGTGATGCGCCACGCATGCCCGTCGAGGTCGAAGCGCAGCTCGCGAAGCTTGCCGCCGAGATGGCGGCTGTACGGCTCGCCCAGCGTGGCGGCGTGCTCGGCCAGCCGGTCGACTTTCTGCTCCTGTCCCGGTGTGCGGCGCCCTCGGCCGTGCGGCGGCGGCCACCGCAACCCCGGTGGCCGCCGCCGCGCGTCGCGTCGCGCCCCGCTCAGACCGTCAGCGGGTCCAGGTGCAGGGGCCGGACGCGGCCCTCGATCATCGCGCCGAGGCCCTCCACCGCGACCGTCGCGGGGGAGTCGGCGACCAGCACCGGCATGCCGGTGGCCTGGCGCAGCATCAGGTCGAGGCCGGGCATCAGCGCGCTGCCGCCCGCGAGCATGATGCCGCGGTCGCCGAGGTCGGCGACCAGGTCGGGCGGGCAGTGCCGCAGGACCCCGGTGATCGCGTCGAGGACCGCGGTGAGCGGGGTGCGCATCGCGTGCCGTACGCCCTCGGTCTCGATCGTGACGGTGCGGACCATGCCGCTGACGACGTCCCGGCCGTGCACCTCGGTGGTGAGGGAGCCGCCCTCGCCGGGGGCGCCCAGCATGCGGTGCAGGGGGCGGACGGACTGGCTGGGCAGCATCAGTTCGTGCGCGTTGCGCAGGTGCTGGACGACGGCCCGGTCGATGGCGTCACCGCCGATCGGTACGGTCTCGGCCGCCACGATCGAGCCGAGCGACAGCACCGCGACCTGCGTGGTTCCCGCCCCGCACACCACGATCATGGTGGCCTCGGGGTGTTCGACGGGCAGCCCGCAGCCGACGGCGGCCGCGATGAGGGTGTCCACCAGTTCCACGCGGCGCGCGCCGAGCCCGTACATCGTCTCGACGGCGGCGCGGCGGGCGATGGGCTCGCTGCCGTGCGGGGTGCAGACCGCCGCCCGCAGCATGGGGGCGCGCAGCCGCTTGCGGCCGAGCTTGTCGCCGAGGATGTGCCGCAGCATGCGCTGGGCCATGGCGATGTCGACGACGGCGCCGCCCGCCACGGGCCGGGAGACCCGGATGTGGGCGGGGGTCCGCCCGGCCATCCGTTCGGCGTGGCCGCCGACGGCGATGAGCGCCCCGGTGCGCACGTCGACCGCCGCGACGCTCGGCTCGTCGGCGACCAGGCCGCTGCCGCGCAGGTAGACGCGGGTGCGGGAGGCGCCGAGATCGACGGCGACGTTGCAGCGGCGCAGCTGGTCGAGGGTCGGGTTCTGGGTGATGAGGCTGTTGACGCCGGTCACTCCGGCCAGGCCGATCACCGGTGGTCCCCGGGCCAGCTCGGCGCGGAACGGTAGGTCGCCAGCGACCAGATGACGAAGATGTCGACCGCGATCATGATGATGGACCACACCGGCTGGTAGGGCAGGAACATGAAGTTCGCGATCATGTTGAGCGCGGCGATCCCGATGCCGAGGTACTTCGCCCAGGTCGCGCCGCGCAGGATCAGCAGGGCGACGAACACCGCGACGATCCCGAGGATCAGGTGGATCCAGCCCCACGCGCGCACGCTGAACTTGTAGACGTAGTCACCGCGCGTGACGATGTAGACGGAGTCGTGGCCGATGCCGACGACGCCCTCCAGGATCGCCAGCACACCGCCGACCAGCAGCAGGATGCCCGCGAAGACCGTCCCGGCGGCTGCCCAGGAGTTGCGGTCGTCGTCGTGCCGCCGCCCCGATGGGCCCGGGGGCGGCGGCTGCGGTGCGGGGGTGGCTTGGCTCATGGCGGCTCCCGGGTCCGTGGGCGGACGGCGGGATCGTGCGATCATGCGATATCCGGCCAGAACCGTACAAAACCCGCCTTGATGACCTCATGATCTGACGATCAGTCCGACAATGCGAGGAAGGCTGGGCCGTACGGGGCTGCGCCATGCGGGCGTTTCGCCGCCACGACGGCCCCGGCGGGGGCCGAACGGGGTGGGGGGCCGGTCCGGGGTCAGTCCGCGTCCTCCAGGCGGAAGCCGACCTTCAGGCCCACCTGGTAGTGCTCGATCTCGCCGTTCTCGATGTGCCCGCGGATCTGCGTCACCTCGAACCAGTCGAGGTCGCGCAGCGTCTGCGCGGCGCGCGCGATGCCGTTGCGCACGGCGGCGTCGACGCCGTCCTTCGAGGTGCCGACGATCTCCGTGACGCGGTACGTGTGCTCGGCCATGGCGGAACTGCCCTTCGCTGGGGTTCGCGGTGCCCTTCCACCGTGCCGCACGCCCGTCGGGACCGCACGGCGGCGGAGACCGGGCGGGACAGCGGTGAATCCACATAAAATGGGCATCGTGACGTCGTCGTGGTCGGCCCCCGTCGTGCGCTGGCTCCCCGGAGCGCTGCTGCTCGGCGGGGTGGCCTTCGACGAGGCGACGCCCCCGCAGTACACCGGCGACCCGTTCTTCGCCGCGGCCTGCGTCCTCGTCGGGGCCACCCAGACCCTCCGCGCGACGATCGTCACATGCCTGCTCGCCCTCGCCGCGATCGTCCTGCTGACGATCGGCGAGAGCGAGATCGGCACCCACCGCGGCATCGCGAACATCGCCACCGTCGTCGTCTCCGCCGCCGTCGCCATCGGCGTCAACCGCGCCCTGGAGCGCTACGGCCGCCGGCTGGCCACCGTCCGCGGTGTCTCCGAGGCCGCCCAGCGCGCCCTGCTGCCCGCCCCGCCCACCCGCATCGGCCCGCTCGGCATCGCCGCCCGCTACGACGCCGCCGCCTCCGAGGCGCGCATCGGCGGCGACATCTACGCCGCTCAGGAGACCCCGTACGGCATCCGGCTGCTCATCGGCGACGTCCGCGGCAAGGGCATGGGCGCGGTCGGCGCGGTCGCCGTGCTGCTCGGCGCCTTCCGGGAGGCCGCCGACGACGAGCCCGACCTGCTGCGGCTGGCCGGACGGCTCGACCGCGCGCTCGACCGGCACAAGGCGCTGGCCGGTGACGAGGCCCTGTTCGAGGGCTTCACCACCGGGGTGATCGCCGAGTACGAGACCCCCGGCTGCGGCACCCTGCGCCTGGTCAACCGCGGCCACCCGCCGCCCTACCTCGTCACCGCGGACGGCGCGGTCCGCACCCTGGCGCCCACCACCCCCGACCTGCCCTTCGGCATGCACCACCTGAGCGGCACCCGCTCTGCCCCCGACGAGCTGACCGTCCCGCCCGGCGCGACCCTGCTGCTGGTCACCGACGGCGTGACCGAATCCCGCGACCGCCACGGCACCTTCTACGACCCCGAGACCCGCCTCCCCACCCTCGCCCCCCTCCCCACCCCGCAAGCCCTCGTCGACGCCCTGCGCGAGGACCTGGCCACCTGGACCGCACACAGCCCCAACGACACCGACGACCGCGCGATGCTCGCGGTGCGCCGGGACTAGTCGAGGCGGTCCAGGACCGTCAGCCACTGCACCAGGTGCACCAGCAGGCCGACCAGTACGACCAGGTCGATCAGCACCGCGGTGACGAGGATCCCGCCGCGGCCGCCCACCCGGAGGAGGCGGGTGCCGAGCCGGAGGCCGTATCCGGCCATGGCGATCGAACCGAGCAGGAGCAGGGAGTAGAGCAGCTCCCAGTCGGAGTCGTCCGCGTGCACGAGGACGCTGAAGGCGGTGTAGCACGCGAACGCCTGGGGGAGGCCCAGCAGCAGCACCTTGCGCGTCCCGGCCGGGTTCAGGACGGGCACCGACGCGACGGTCGCCGTGGCGTGCGGGGTGCGCGAGGCGGAAGCCGCGGGACGCGGGGGAGCGGCGGGCCTCGGCGGGGGAACGGCGGGCTTGTGCGCGGGCGGCGGCGGAGGTGCAGGCGGTGCGGGGGCGGATGCCGGGTCGGGGCGGAGGGCCGCGGTCAGCCGGGCTGCGAACGCCGGGTCCGTGCGCAGCTCGTCGGCCAGGACGGACTCCACGATGCCCGCCGCCCCCTCACCCGGCTGCTGGTGGAAGCGGGCCAGCGCCGACGCCCCGAGGGCGCTGCCGCCCAGCCGCGCCCAGACCAGCTCCTGCACGGACGTCCGCTGCTCTTCCGGGACCGGCGAGGCGCCGGTCACCACCCGCAGTGCCGCTGCGGCTAACGACGAGGGCTCCATGCCCTGTTCCTCCCCCTGGCGCGGACCGTTTCGCGCAGGGTAGGACCTGGCGCGGGCCGGTGAACAGTGCGCGGGGCGCCGGGTCAGTGGTGGAAGGCGGTCGCCACCGAGTTGGGGCCGTGCAGGGGGTGCGGCTGCTTGTGGAGGGACGGCATCAGCTGGCGCAGGTCGTCCATCAGCAGGTCGGCGAGGTCCTCGGAGAAGCCGTTGCGGCACACGATCCGCAGCACCGCCAGATCCTCCCGGTCCGCCGGGAAGGTGTACGCGGGCACGAGCCAGCCGTGCTGGCGCAGCCGCCGGGAGATGTCGAAGACGTCGAAGGACGTGACGTCCGGGGCGGTTGTGAACGCGAAGACCGGCAGCTGGTCGCCCCGCGTCACCAGCCGGAACTCCTCCAGCTCGGCGATCCGCGCGGACAGCGAGCCCGCGACGTCCCGGCTGGTCTGCTGCACCGCCCGGTAGCCGTCCCGGCCCAGCCGCAGGAAGGAGTAGTACTGCGCGACCACCTGCGCGCCGGGCCGGGAGAAGTTCAGCGCGAAGGTCGGCATGTCGCCGCCCAGGTAGTTGACGCGGAAGACCAGCTCCTCCGGCAGCGCGTCCGCGTCCCGCCACAGCGCCCAGCCCACCCCCGGGTAGACCAGCCCGTACTTGTGCCCCGAGGTGTTGATCGAGGCGACCCGCGGCAGTCGGAAGTCCCACACCAGGTCCTCGTCGAGGAAGGGCGCGATCATCGCGCCCGAGGCCCCGTCCACGTGCACCGGGATGTGCACGCCGGTCCGCTCCTCGTACGCGTCCAGCGCCGCGCAGATCTCGGCGACCGGCTCGTACGACCCGTCGAACGTCGAGCCCAGGACGGCGACCACGCCGATCGTGTTCTCGTCGCACAGCGCGAGCGCGGAGTCCGCGTCCAGGTGCAGCCGGTCGCCGCTCATGGGCGCCAGGCGCGCCTCCACCTCCCAGAAGTTGCAGAACTTCTCCCAGCACACCTGCACGTTCGCGCCCATCACCAGATTCGGCCGCACCGACCCCGGATAGCCCTTGGTGCGCTTCGTCCACCGCCGCTTCAGCGCCATCCCGGCGAGCATGCACGCCTCCGACGACCCGGTCGTCGAGCACCCCACGGCCTTCCCCGGGTCGGGCGCGTTCCACAGGTCGGCGAGCATCGACACGCAGCGCCGCTCCAGCTCGGCGGTGCGCGGGTACTCGTCCTTGTCGATCATGTTCTTGTCGAAGCATTCGGCCATCAGGACGTCGGCCTGCGGCTCCATCCACGTCGTGACGAACGTCGCGAGGTTCAGCCGCGAGTTGCCGTCGAGCATCAGCTCGTCGTGCACGAGCTGGTAGGCGGCGTGCGGTGACATCGCCCCGTCCGCGAGCCGGTGCTTGGGCGGCGCCGCCGCCATGCTGCCGACGGGGTCGGCGTCCCCGAGGAAGAAGGGGTTCACGGAGACGGGGCGCTCGGAGCCCGAGCCCTTGTGCAGTGACATGTTTGTCACGATACGTGCGACTTTGCGCCTGCGCCGCCGGGCCCTCGTTTGTTCCTTTAGGGCCGCGCAGTTCCCCGCGCCCCTAAAAACGGGTGCCGCCCCCCGGGCGGTGGGTCAGCCCACCAAGGTGTGCAGCTCCTGCGCGTTGGAGCGGGTGGCTTCCCAGAGTGCGAGCTGACGCTCGCGGACGTCCGTCACTGCCGCGTCGTGCGCGGAGAGGACCGCGAGGGACTTCTCCGTGAGCACCGCGCCCAGGCGCGGATGGTGGACGGAGACGCCCCACTCGGGCCGCTCGATGTCCGCCAGGAAGTACGCCATCTTCGGGTGGGAGATGAGGCTGAGGATCGGCGTGCCGCAGCCGAAGGGGATCATCCCGGCGTGCCCGCGCATGCCGATGACCAGCCGGGTACGGGCGTACGCGTCCGTGATCTGCGGGTTGTCGTAGTCGTACATGGGGACGACGGGCAGTGAGATGCCGTGCTCGCGCCGCAGGTCGAAGACGAACCGTTCGTCGGCCTGCGCGTGCGCCACGCACCGCACCTCGGCGTGCTCGCCGATGGCCCGTACGGCGGCGGCCATCTCGGCGAGGAAGTGGCCGTAGTCGTGGCCGAAGCGCAGGCCGGCCCGGTCGTAGGCGGCGTTCAGCAGGACGGTGTCCTCGCGTTCGGCCGGGTCGGTCCAGCCGGGGACGAGGTGTCGGGTCACGGTCGTGGGGCAGGGCTGGAAGCGGACCCGGTCGTGCAGGTGCGCGGGGAGCATGGCCCGTACCTTCTCGATGGAGCCGTGGTTGCGCAGCCCGAAGAACGCCGACTTCTCCACCAGCGTGCGCAGCGCTTCCGCGAAGCGCCGGGCGCGGTAGGACTGGCCGTCGAAGGCGTTGAAGCCGACCGCGTAGACGATGACGGGCACGTCGAGGCGGCGCAGCACGTCGTCGGGGACGTTCCACTGCCAGGCGCTGTTGCCGTTCGGCGCGGTGTCCGGGATGAAGAGCCCGCCGCCGCCGACGATCAGTGCCCGCCGGGAGTTGGCCTCCTTGAGCGCGGCCTCGTCGAAGAGGCGGTGCGCGTGGACGGCGTTCCAGCGGCGCGGCCCGGTGTCGGGCCCGAAGGCGAGCCGTACGGATTCGGGCAGCAGCTTGTCCCCGGCGTTGCCCTGGTGGGGCATGTAGAAGGCGACGTGCGTGAGCTGCCCGCCCGGTTCGGCGGCGCTCTCCGCCGCGGTCGGTACGGTCCGCTGCCGCATCTCCTCGCTGGGCCCGTGCGTGGGGTCCGCGTCGAGACCGGCGAGGGCGTGCCGGTGGGCGGCCGTGTCGTCGCCGAGTACCCAGTCGAGCTGGGCGAGCCGGGCGAAGGCCGGTGCCGCGTGGTCGGGGGCGGCGGTGGCGGCGAGCAGGTGGGTGCGGGCCTCGGCGTAGCGGGACACGCTCATGAGGGCGTGCCCGTACACCTCGTGCGGCCAGGCGTCGCCGAGGCCGAGCCGGACGGAGGCCATCGTGTCGACGGCCTCCTGGTAGTGCCCGGCCCCGATGTGCGCGGCGGCGACCCGCCGCGCGGCCCCCACGTCCCCGGTCCGCCGCACGTACGGCTCCCCGAAGTGCACGAGCAGCTCGGGGTGGGTGACCCCGGGCGCCTTGAGGTACGCCTCCTGCACCTCCTCCACGGAGGGCGCGCTCTCCACCTCACCGACCCGCGCGAGGTTTCCCCCGTCGATCTCCGCGAAGCCCAGCTCCTTGCGCAGGAGGCCCAGCGCCTCCGCGTCGGGGTGCGCGCTGCCCCGCGGGCCGCCGCCTCCGGCGGGCTCACCGCCGTGGTGCACGTCGTCACCGACCGGAAGAGGCAGTTCGGTTCGCTCCGGACCACCGGCCGGTGGGTGGGCGCTCGCGCCGCCGGTGGTTGCCCCCCTGCCGAGCGCCCGAGCTCTCAGCGCCGTCAGGTCCTCCCGTTGGAGGACCACCGCACCGGGCGCGGCGGTCGCCGCCGAGGCGGAGCGCAGGGTGAGCAGCGGGGCCACCGGCCCTGTCACCACGGTGTCCGCGCAGAAGGCCACGACGGTGTCGTAGCCGTCCACCTCAAGGAGGGAGAGCAGCGGATGCGCCCTCGGCGCGGCGGCCCGCGGGTCCACCCGCGGGTGGAGGGCGTGTGCCTCGTCCAGCGCGGCATCCGGCAGTGCCGCGTCCGCGTCGTGGAGGAGGACGAAGTCCTCGCAGACTCCCGGGTTGGTGAGGGCCAGGCTGCGCAGGAGCGCGAGGACCCCGGGCAGCCGCCCGGCGTCGGCGTACGCGGCGAAGGCGATACGCCGTTTGCCGGTGATCGCCGTGGCGGAGTGGACGTCCGCGCGGTCGGCGGAGGAAGGAACGCTCATCGGAGGGAGATCACCGGGCCCCGGACGTGCTGGGCGCGGGCGAGGACCCACTCCCGTTCGCGTGTGTAGTCGGTCGGCGTGGCGGTGGCCGACGCCTCGGTGAGCCGGAAGGGCTCGGTGGTGAAGAAGTCGAAGCCGTAGAGGTCGAGCCGTGGGCTGACGTCGAGGAAGTCGAGCAGCCACACCGCTTCGAAGCCGCAGGTGAGCGCGGCCGGCCAGGCGTCCGCGCCGAGCCCGCCGACGCCCCGCAGCGGCCTGCGCAGCGAGTCGTCGCCGGTGAAGTGCTGCGCTCCGGGCACCATCCGTTCGCGCAGGGCGTGCCGCCAGTCGGCGGGTTTGTCGGCGAGGACGAGCCGGGTGGTGACGGGGACGCGCCAGTTGTGCGGGCTGCGGTGGTCGGTGACGTGGATGTCGGTGCGTTCGCCGGTGGCCTCGGGGTCGAGGCGGAAGGAGGTGAAGCGGACGACCAGGTCGTAGGTGTCGATCTCGGCGCCGAGCGTGGTTTCCGCGAGGGACTGCGAGTTGGCGACGAGGGCGACGGAGCGTCCGGCGACGAGGTTGCGGAATTCGCCGATCCGCAGGCGGGCGGTGCCGCCGAAGAGCGGGTCGGGCAGCGGGGGCCGCAGGTGGGTGCGGCGGCGGTCGGCGTAGAGGGCGACGGCGGGGGCGAGCCGTGCGGTCTCCTCGGGTCCGGCGAGCGGCAGCCGGGTGTCGAGGTGGGCGGTGACGGCGGCTTCGAAGGCGTCGAAGGGGCCGTCCGCGAGGGCGGTGACGTCGCCGGCGCCGGTGCCGTCGAGGGCGCCGAGCATGGCGGAGCGCCAGCGCGCGGCCGACCGGAGGGCGCTGATGCGGGCGGTGGCGTCGGCGGCGCCGGGGGAGTCCGCGGGGGTGTGTTCCAGGTAGCCCTCGAACGCGGTGACGGCGGCGCCGAGGTCACCGGCGGCCTCCAGCGCGCGGCCCCGCAGCTGCCAGGCGCCGCGCGATCCCTTGCGGCGGGCGAGGACCGCGTCGGCGGCGGCGAGGGCGAGGGCGGGCTGTGCGGCGCGGAGGGCGGCGGAGCCGAGGGCGAGCAGGGCGTCGGTGAGGTCGCCGCCCGCGGCCTGCCGGTCCCGTACGGCGGTGACGGCGGCCGCGAGTTCGCCGCCTGCCGCGCCCGTCTCCTCGTAGAGCCGCAGGCACTCGGCCGCGGTGGCGGTGCCGGTGGCGGTGCGCGGACCGGTGCCGCGTCCCGGCAGGGCGAGGCCGAGCAGGCGGCGCCCGAGGGTGGTCTTCGTCATGCTGCTCCAAGCGTCCACAGCCCCGGACGGGCCCGCGGGGTGGCCTGAAACACTAGGAGAGGGGGCGGTAAGGGCCCATGGTCTGGACGTGAACACGTGGTGTCAGGCGGCGGAACATCGTCTTCTGACTACCCGTCGAACGGGCGACGTGTGACGTGCGGGGCGTGCGGTGTCCGCGGCGAGCCGTCGGGGGTGTCACATGCGGCCGGGTGAGGGCAGCGGCAGCGCGTGGGCGCCTTCGGGACGCAGGCCGTCGAAGATGATCGCGAGGTAGCGCCGCCACAGGTCGGGCGGGGCGTCCGGGACGTATCCGGCCACGTAGTTGGGCGCGCACATCAGCAGGATGACGTCGGTGCCGGTGACGTCGGGGCGGACGGCGCCGTGCTCGCGCGCCCGCTCGACGAGGGCGTGGATCGTCGCGAACATGCCGGTGCGGGCGGTGGCGAGTCCGGGGCGGTCGTCGGCGGCTTCCTGGAGGAAGGACAGGTCGAGCTGCTGGCGCTGGTGTGCGGCGGCGGTGAGGAACTCCAGCAGCGCGGCGCCGGGGTCGTCGGCGGTGAGCAGGCGTTCGCCGGTCGTCCGCAGGGACGTGACGCGGTCCAGGACGATGGCGGCGATCAGGTCGTCCTTGGTCGGGAAGTGGCGGAAGACGGTGCCCTTCGCGATGCCCGCGCGGCGGGCGATGGCGGCGACCGAGGCGTCCAGCCCGTGTTCGGCGAACTCGTCGGCGGCCGCGGCCAGCAGGAGCGCGTGGTTGCGGGCGGCGTCGGCGCGCAGGGGACGGGATTCGGTCACGTCCGCAGCCTAACAAGTTGACCGCGCGGTCATCTTCCCGTTAGCGTCGGCCCTGAGCGGAAAATGACCGCTCGGTCAGCTTTCCCCGACCGTCTGGGAGGAACCGTGCACGACCAGCCGACGATGAGGGCCGTCGTCGCCACCGGCTACGGGCCGCCGGAGCACTTCACGGTGGCCGAGGTGCCCGTGCCGCGCCCCGGCCCCGGGCAGATCCAGGTACGGATCGCGGCCGCCGCCGTCAACCCGGGCGATGTGCGGCTGCCCGCCGGGGAGTTCGGCGACGCCGTCTCGCTGGAGTTCCCGCACGTCCCGGGCAACGACTTCGCGGGCACGGTCACCGAGGTGGGCGCGGGCGTCACCGCCTACCGGGTCGGCGACGAGGTCTTCGGCCTGGCGGTGCCCCGGGCGCTGCGCGCGATCGCCGGCAAGCGCCCCTCACTGGGCACCGGCTCGCTCGCCGAGTACGCGGTCGTGGAGGCGGACACCCCGCTCGTCGCCCACCGCCCCGCCGGGCTCCCCGCCGACCGCGCGGCGGCGCTGGCCACCGCCGGGGTGACCGCGCGGGCGGTCACCGCGACCGCCGCCGTGCGGCCGGGCGAGCGGGTGCTCGTCGTCGGGGCGACCGGCGGGGTCGGCACCGCGCTGCTCCCGCTGCTCGCCGCCGCGGGAGCGCACGTGACGGCCACGGCGACCGCGGCCGACGCCGACCTGGTGCACGAGCTGGGCGCCCGCGAGGTCATCGGCTACGGGGAGGCGGAATACCCCGCGGGCGTGGACGTCGCGGTCAACGCGGTGCTGCCCGGCGACCGCCTGTCCGCCCTCGCCGCCGCGCTGCGGCCGGGCGGCCGCCTCGTCACGATCACCTACCCGGTGCCGACGCCCGAGTCCCTCGGCCGCGACGACGTCGAATCGCACTTCGTCCTCGACATGGACGGGGAGCTGGGCGGCATGCGCGAGGTCGGCGAGGCGGCCGTGGACGGCCCGCTGCGGGCCGTGATCGGCCGCCGCTACCCCCTCGACGAGGGCGCGCGGGCCTGCGCCGACTTCCTGCGCCTGCACACCACCGGCAAGGTCGTCGTCCTGGTGCCGGACTCAGGAGCCTTCGGCCAGGCCTGACTTCAGCGCACGCGTGAAGCGGACGACCCGCTCGGCCTGGACGCGCGCGGCGGTGAGCGTCTGCTCGCCGACCGGGAGGTCGCCCTGTCCGGCGACGTGCGACGTCCCGTACGGGTTGCCGTCCACGAACTTCGACGGGTCGGTGTAGCCGGGGGCGACCAGGATCCCGCCGAAGTGGTGGATCGTGTTGTACAGGGCCAGCAGCGTCGACTCCTGGCCCCCGTGCGTGGTCGCGCTGGACGTGAAGCCGCTGTAGACCTTGTCCGCGAGCTTGCCCGCCTGCCACTGCGGCCCGAGCATGTCGAGGAACTGCTTGAGCTGGCTGGTGACGTTGCCGAAGCGGGTCGGGGTCCCGAAGATCACCGCGTCCGCCCACTCCATGTCCGAGGGCTCCGCGACCGGGATCCCCGCGGTGGCCTCGACGTTCGCCCGCCAGGCCGGGTTGGAGTCGATCGCGGCGTCCGGCGCCAGCTCCGTCACGCGGCGCAGCCGCACATCGGCGCCGGACTTCTTCGCGGTCTCCGCGATGGCCTCGGCGATACGCGCGATGGTGCCGGTGGCGGAGTAGTAGATGACGGCGACGTTGACGTCGGTCATGACGGTGCCTCCTGGGGGCGGGGTCGTGTGACGGTAGACGACCCTACGGTCACTGTCCGTCCACGGATACCCGGCGCGCTCAACGCGCCGGGCCCCCGCCCCGGTGGCGGGCGATTACGCGCTCGGTACGTCCTGAGCCGCGGCGAAGGCGGCGAAGGCCGCCCACGCGGCGGGGCTGAACGTGAGGGCGGGGCCCTCGGGGTCCTTGGAGTCCCGTACGTGGATCGCCCCGGGGTGAGCGGCGACCTCGACGCAGTCGCCGCCTTCGCTGGCGCTGTGGCTGGACTTCTGCCAGTTGTAGGCGACCTCGACGCAGGCGCCGCCCTCGCTGCCGCTGTAACTGGACTTGAACCACTTCAAGGACTCGGTCATTACTCTCCTAGCAGCTGGTCCAACAGGCCCTTCGTTTCCTCGATGTTGAGGGCCTGCGTGCGCAGCATCGCATACTTCGCGGCCAGGATGCTGACCTCATCCGCGTCATGCACGAGGTGACTGCCGCGCTGGGTTTCAGCGTAGGCGAGGTGTTCATGTTCCGGTGTTTCCAGGAGGATGAAGGGGCCGTCCAAGGAGGCGTGCGCGGTGAGCCCCAGCGGCAGGATCTGGATCGTGATGCCCGGCATATCCGCGCACTGGCGAAGATGCCGAAGCTGCCCGCGGTGGACCTCGGGGCCACCGAGACGGTCACGTACCGTCGCCTCGGAAAGGACGAAACTCACGATGGGCGGCACCCGACGCTGCAAGATCTCCTGTCGTTCGAGCCGAGCCGCGATCTGGAGTGCGATTTCGTCAGGGTCGAGGATCGGCACTCGGCAGTCGAAAACTGCGCGCATATATGCTTCGGTCTGGAGCAGGCCGGGCAAGACCTGGTTCTCGAACCACGAGATGGCGATGGCGCCCCGTTCGGCGTCCATGAACGGTGCGGCCCACCAAGGGATGACGCTTCCAGGCTCAGGCAGGTGCTCCACGCCCACCTCCAGCACGCCCTGCGTGTGCAGCAGCACGTCAGCTTGCTGCCCCAGTTCCAGCGGCAGTGGACGGCGGCCCTGCTCGATGGACTCCAGCTTCGACGGGCTGATCATCAGGATCTCGGCGAACTGCTCCTGCGTGTAGCCCGCCATGATGCGCGCCTGTGCTAATTGCCTGCCCAGCGTTTCGAACGGAGTGGGGTTCTTTTTGGGCGGTCGCCGCCTCCTTGGTGCTGCCATGGCTCAGGAATACCCCACTTCAACTCTCCGTGTATCGCCGCTAACTCGTACATCGTAAATGTACGGGTTAGCACTCTGGAAGAGGGCGATCACTGTGCGCGACCCTGACGGTCATGAGTGATGAGGCACAAGAGGCCGACGTGCGGGAGCAGTTCTACCGCCGGGAGCGGCGTTCGATTCCCGCCGCGCGGGAGTTCACGCGTGAGGCGCTGAAAGCGTGGGACTGCGTGGTCGGCCGGACCGACGACGTACTCCTGTGTGTCAGCGAGCTGACGACCAACGCGCTGCTGCACGGGGTGCCGCCCGGACGCGGGTTCCTGCTGCACCTGAGCCGCGGGGAGGGCGGGGTGCTGCGGGTGGAGGTGCACGACAGCGGCGATCCGTGGCCCGCCGACGTCCCGACGACGGACCGGCCTCAGGTGGCGCCCGACGACGAGGATGGGCGCGGGCTCGCGCTCGTCGGGGCGCTGGCCGACAAATGGGACGTCGCGGACCGGCATCCGGGCAAGGTCGTGTGGTGCGAGTTCGCCCCGCGCGAGACATCGGGCTGAGGGCGCCCGCCGGGCCTAGGCTCACCCCATGACCTCATGCCAGGAGTGCGGGTTCGTGTACGACCTCGGGACCCCCGGGGAGTTCGCCGGGCAGATCCGGGCCACCGCCGGGGCGTACCCGCGGTTCCTCCTCGTCGCGCCGGAGGAGGCGTTGCGGCGGCGGCCGGAGCCGCAGACGTGGTCGCCGCTCGAATACGCCTGCCACGTACGTGATGTGCTGCTGGTGCAGCGCGAGCGGGTGCTCGCCGCGCGGCGGACGGATGTCCCGGTCGCCGAGCCGATGGGGCGCGACGAGCGGGTGGAGCACGACGGTTACGCCGACCAGCGGCCCGACGATGTGGCGCGGCAACTGCTGGACGCGGCCGGGATGTTCGCCCACTCCCTCGACCGCCTGCGGCCCGGTGACTGGGACCGTGCGCTCGTCTACACCTACCCCGAGCGCGCGGAGCGCCCGCTGCGCTGGCTCGCCGCCCACACGCTGCACGAGCTGCGCCACCACCTGCGGGACGCCGAAGGCCAGCTCCCGGCGGCGGAGTTGGCGGCGGACTGACCGCGCGCGGGTGACGGGCGGGGCCCGGGAGGGGGCCGGGTCCCGCCCGGTGGGGGGCTATTCGAGCCGCGGCGCCCGGGTCGGGGCCGGGCAGATGCGCTGGCCGGTGTTGTCGAAGACATAGAGGTGCGCCAGGTCCACCAGCAGCGGGACGCGGTCGCCGCGGCGCAGCCGGACGTCGGGCCCGGTCCGTACGACGAGGTCGCCGGTCTGCGTCTCGGGCGTCGAGGGGCGGTCGATGACCGAGACCGGGGAGGACCCGGACGCGTGCGCGCCCGTGGACGGCTCGCGGTCCATGACACCGGCCTGGAGCCGCCGGGCCGCCTTCTGGGCGAGCTTGCCGAGCCCCGACCCGGCGGTCACCGACCGGCGGGAGCCGTTCTTCGCGGCCTCCGGGCGCGGTGCCTCCAGCTCCGGCACGATCGCCGGACGCGACCCCGTGTTGAGGTGCACCAGCGATTCGTGGCCCTGGTACTCGACGTGCTCGACGATCCCGGACAGCACGACCTCGCCCGGCTGCGCCTGGCTCGGCTGCGCGATCCGCACCGCCTCCGACCGCAGCCCGACGATGATGTTGCGGCCCTGCTGGATGCGCAGCATCTGGTGGTCGTAGTTCAGCGGCTCGGGCAGGCCCAGGCGCTGGCGCCCGAAGTCGATCCACATCCCGCCGGTGAGCGGGGCGAGCACGGTGGCCTGGAGCAGGTTGATCCGCGGGGTGCCGACGAAGGCGGCGACGAAGACGTTCTCCGGCAGGTGGTAGGCCAGCCGGGGAGTCGAGACCTGCTGGAGCACACCGCTGCGCATGATCGCGACCCGGTCGCCGAGCGACATCGCCTCGGCCTGGTCGTGCGTGACGTAGACGGTGGTGACGCCCATGCCGTGGGTGAGCCGGGCGATCTCCGCACGCAGGTGCGAGCGCAGCTTCGCGTCGAGGTTGGACAGCGGCTCGTCCATCAGGAAGACCGAGGGGTGCCGGGAGATCGCCCGGCCCATCGCGACGCGCTGCCGCTCGCCGCCGGACAGCTGCCCGGGGAAGCGGTCCAGGATCTCCTCGATGCCCAGCGTGCGGGCGGTCTCGTCGATCCGCGGCCCGTGGTCCTCGCCCGGCATCTCGAAGCGCAGCGGGAAGCCGATGTTCTCCCGGCTGGTCATGCTGGGGTAGAGGGCGAAGTTCTGGAAGACCATCGCCATCTTGCGGTCGCCGGGGGCGAGGTCGTTGGAGTATTCGCCGTCCAGCAGCAGCTCACCGGTCGTGATGTCCTCCAGGCCGGCGATCATCCGCAGGACCGTCGACTTGCCGCAGCCCGACGGCCCGAGGAGCACCAGGAACTCGCCCGGGGCGATGTCCAGCGAGAACCGGTCCACGGCTGGCGACGGCTCTTTCGGGTAGTACTTGGAAACTTCGTGCAGGGTGATGGCGCGAGTCATAACGGGAGCCGCCAGGTGGTTCGGACGCGGTGACGGGACACGTGGGGGGGAGGGAGGGAGAGGAGTCGCCTGTGCGGCGCTCGCAGCGTGTGGCGCATGGGAAAAATGTGACGTTCGATGCGTTCGATGCGTGGGATGTGCGTGAGGCCCGGGGTACTGGGAGTGCTTGGCGTGATTGATGCGCTTGTGGCGCATGTGATCCAAGGGGTAAGACTTGCCGGACTTGCGGTGGTGCGGGGGTGACGCTGCGGAGAAGGTAGTCCACCGCACACTGGTTGCGGAACGTTTGTATCAACACTCCATTGATACTTTTGGAGCGTGACGAACCTCGCGCTCGGTCCGAGCTGGCTCTCTCCCGACCACCTGATCAACACATACGGCCTGTGGGGCGTCCTGGTGATCGTGTTCGCGGAGTCCGGCCTGCTGATCGGATTCTTCCTGCCCGGCGACTCGCTGCTGTTCACCACCGGGCTCCTTGTGGCGGGTGGGACCCTCGACAAGCCGCTGGGCCTGGTGGCGGTGCTGATCGCGCTGGCCGCCGTCGTCGGGCAGCAGGTCGGCTACTGGTTCGGGCGCAAGGTGGGGCCCTCGCTCTTCCGGCGGCCCGACTCCCGGCTCTTCAAGATGGAGAACATCGAGAAGGCCCACGGCTTTTTCGAGCAGCACGGCTCGAAAGCCATCGTGATGGCGTGCTTCGTTCCGGTGGTCCGGACCTTTACGCCGATCGTCGCAGGCGTCAGCCGAATGAACTACCGCACCTTCGCCACCTTCAATGTCATCGGCGGCTCCCTGTGGGGCGCCGGCGTGACCCTGCTGGGCTACTGGCTCGGACAGATCGATTTCGTCAAGAACAACATCGAGGCGATCCTCGTCCTCGTCGTGCTCATCTCCGTCATCCCGCTCGGCATCGAATACCTGCGCGCCCGGCGCAAGGGACAGTCAGAGGGCCCGGCCGCCGGCGCGGCCGACTCCGGCGAACTGGCCGGCACCGCCGCCCAGCGCGGCGGCGGGCGCCACCGCGCGCAGAAGGGCTGAGGCAGCCGTGGCGGGCCCGCGCCCCGGGGACGGCTCGTCGGCGTACACGCCGCCCGAGCCGCTCGGCGGTGCGGGCTCGGCCTTCACCCCGCCCGAAGGCATCCCCGTCATCGCCCTGCCGCCCCACGACGCCCGGTGGCAGGACCGCATGCGGACCATGGTCCGGCTCTCCGTCACCGAGCGGCCCGTCCCCGAGGGCCTGCTCGCCCGCCAGGAGTCCGGGCACGCGCTGTCCGTCCCCCGCGTCCTCGACCTCACCCTGCGCATCGGCGAACTGCTCCTCGCGGGCGGCGAGGGCGCGGAGGACGTCGAGGCGGCGATGCTCGGGGTCGCCTACGCGTACGGGCTCGTCCGCGTCGAGCCCAACGTCACCTTCACCCTCCTCGGCATCTCCTACCAGCCCTCCCTCACCGAACCGCCGCTCAGCTCCACCCGCACGGTGCGGCGCCGCGGCACCGACTACACCCGGCTCGCCGCCGTCTACCACCTCGTCGACGACATCACCGCCGGGGACGTCACCCTGGAGGACGCGTACCGGCGGCTCGCCGACATCCGGCGCAACCGGCACCCGTACAGCAGCTGGTTCCTCACCGGCGCCGCCGGGCTGCTCGCGGGCGCCGCCAGCCTCCTCGTCGGCGGCAACCTGATCATCTTCCTCGCCGCCGCGCTCGCCGCGATGGTCGGCGACCGGCTCGCCTGGCTGCTCGCCGGGCGCGGACTGCCCGAGTTCTACCAGTTCGCCGCCGCGGCCATGCCCGCCGCCGCGATGGGCGTGCTCGTCGACCGCGCCCACTGGATCCCCGGGACGGCCGGGGTCCAGTCCTCCGCCGTCATCACCGGCGGGCTCTTCGCGCTGCTGCCCGGCCGCGCACTCGTCGCCGCCGTCCAGGACGGCCTCACCGGCTTCTACATCACCGCGTCCGCCCGCCTGCTCGAAGTCATCTACCTCGTCGTCGGCATCGTCATCGGCGTCACCCTCGTCCTCTACGCGGGCGTCCGCTTCGGCGTCACCCTCAACCCCGACCAGGCGCTCCGCGCGTACGACCAGCCATGGGTCCAGCTCATCGCCGCGATGGTGCTGACGCTGGCCTTCGCGGTACTGCTCCAGTGCGAACGGGGAGTGCTCGTGCTCGCCACCCTCAACGGGGGAGTCGCCTGGACCGTCTACGGCGTCCTGCACTTCCAGGCGGGCGGCAACCAGGTCGCCGCGACGGCCGCGGCCGCGGGGCTCGTCGGGCTCTTCGGCCAGCTCATGGCCCGCTACCGGTACGTGTCCGTACTCCCGTACGTGACCGCGGCGATCGGGCCGCTGCTGCCCGGGTCCGCGACGTACTTCGGGCTGCTCGCGGTGACCCAGGGGCACGCGTCGGCCGGGGCGACCCAGCTCACGCGCGCTGCCGCGCTGGCCCTCGCCCTCGCGATCGGCGTCAACCTCGGCAACGAGGTCGCCCGCCTCGCGCTCCCCACGCCGGGCCCGTCGGCCCCCCGCCTCGCCGCGAAGCGCACGCGCGGCTTCTGACCGGACGCCCCGGGGTGCCCCCGGAGGTGCTTTACGCGACCTTCCCGCCGTCGTGGCTTGTCGCGCAGTTCCCCGCGCCCCTGGTGTGTCGCCCTGCGCGGCATGCGCGAGCCCCTCTCCTTGCGGGCGAGTGCACTCGTTTTCAGGGGCGCGTGGGGGTACCTCCCAGGCGAAGCCCTGGGGGAGAACTGCGCGACAAGCCCCCACCGGGGGAAAGGCGAACGGCTACCGCACGTGGCAACCACCCAGGGGCGCACCGGACGAGGCGGGTGGGGGCGTCATCCCGTGGCCAGCTCGGACGCGAGCGCGTCCAGCGCGGATTCCGCCGCGGACGCGGATGTCGAGCCCTTGGTCATGAACGCGAAGGCGAGTATCCGGCCCGCCGGGGTGACCGTCACCCCGGCGATCGTGTTGACGCCCGTCAGCGTGCCGGTCTTCGCGCGGACCACCCCGGCCCCCGCGGCAGCGGAGAAACGGGAGGCCAGCGTGCCGGTGAACGCGGCGACGGGGAGCCCGTCGAGAACGGGGCGCAGCTCCGGGTGGTCCGGCGACGCGGCGAGGGCGAGGAGCCGGGTGAGCGCCGCGGGCGGCACCGCGTCGTCCCGGTCGAGCCCGCTGCCGTCGGTGAAGACGGCGTCCCCGAGCGGCACCCCGTACGTCCGCAGCGCCTGCGGAAGAGCCTGCGCGACACCGGCGAAGCTGAGCGGCTGCCCGGACGCTCGGGCGACCTGCCGGGCGAGCGCCTCGGCGATGTCGTTGTCGGAGTCCGTGAGCATGCGCTCGACGAGCTGGTCGAGCGGCGCCGAGTGGTGGACGGCGAGCCGCGCCCCACCCGCGCCGCTGGCCTTCTTCGGGCTGCCGGTCACGGTGATGCCGTGGGTTTCGAGGAGGTGCGCGAACTGCTGGGCGGCGGCGCGGGACGGGTCGAGGGAGCGGGTCGCGGGCCCGCTGCTGCCGGGGTCGAGGCGGCCCTCGGCGACCATGAGCGCGGTGACGGGCGCGAGGTTCTCGTTGACGCCGATGGGGTGGAGCGTGGGCCCCGAGTAGTACGAGGTGTCGTACCCGAGGTGCACGGAGGTCGTCCCGCGGGCGCGCAGCGCGGTGGCGGTGTCGGCGGCGAGGCCGTCGAGCGTGAGGGTGGGGTCGCCGCCGCCGACGAGCACGACCCGGTCGTCGTCGGTGGCGACCGTGCTGGTCGTGAGGGTGTACGCGTCGCCGAGCGTCCCGAGCGCGGCGACCGCGGTGGCGAGCTTGGTGGTGGAGGCGGGCGTCGACGCGGTGCCGGACCGGCGGTCGTACAGCACCTGCCCGCTCGCGACGTCGATCACGGACCCGGCGCGTACCGTCCCGAGGCCGGGCGCGGCCATGAGCGGCCGCAGCCGGGCGGTGAGGTCCGCGGCGAGCGAGGCGGGCGCCCGCCCGCTCCCGGCGGCGGCGAACACCGGCCCGGCGGTGGGCGCGTGGGCCCCGACGAGGTCGGTGTCCGCGCACGCCCCGCCGGATCCGCACGGCGTGCCGGGCGCGGCGTGCGGCCCGGCGTGCTTCGTCCCGGGCGAGCGCGATGCGGCCCAGGACCGTTCGGCCGTACGCTGGCCCGCGTCCCACGGTCCCGCCGCGGTCACCGCGACCGCGGCGAGCACCGCGCCCACCGCCGCCGATATCCCCACGACCTGCACCGTTCTGTTGAGCGGCACCCCCGACCAGCCCCTTTCGCGACCACCCACTTGCGTGGGAGACACTTAACCACCCGCACTATGCGCTGATCATGGAGGAGTACGGCCTTGGAGTTCGACGTCACGATCGAGATCCCGAAGGGTTCGCGGAACAAGTACGAGGTGGACCACGAGACCGGTCGTATCCGCCTGGACCGCAGGCTCTTCACCTCGACCAGCTACCCCGCCGACTACGGCTTCATCGAGAACAGCCTCGGCCAGGACGGCGACCCGCTGGACGCCCTGGTGCTGCTGGACGAGCCGACCTTCCCCGGCTGCCTGATCACCTGCCGCGCCATCGGCATGTTCCGTATGACGGACGAGGCCGGCGGCGACGACAAGGTGCTGTGCGTGCCGGCGTCCGACCCGCGGGTGGAGCACCTGCGCGACATCCACCACGTCAGCGAGTTCGACCGGCTGGAGATCCAGCACTTCTTCGAGGTCTACAAGGACCTGGAGCCCGGCAAGTCCGTCGAGGGCGCCGACTGGGTCGGCCGCGCCGAGGCCGAGGCGGAGATCGAGGACTCCTTCCGCCGCCTGAAGGAGCACGGGCCGGGCCACTGAGCGCGTGCGCCGCACCGCCTTCGCCGAGGGGCGGGCCGCGGGGGAGACCCCGTACGGCCCGCCCCTTCCGCGTTCCCGGGGGTTCCGCGGGGCTCCGCGGGCTTCTCCGGGTTCTTTCCGGGTTTCCCGCCCGGCTGCGGGCGCCCCAAAGCACGGACCGGCAACGTACCGTGAAGGCATGACGAGCATCGGTGGAAGCGAGATGGTCGACTGGAACCTCGCCGTGGCCACGGCGACCCGGCTCACCCGGCCGGGCCCGGAGGTGAGCCGGGACGAGGCGCGCGCGATCGTGGCCGAGCTGCGCGGGCACGCGCTCGACTCCGAGGCGCACGTACGCGGCTTCACCCGGATGTACGACGAGGACGCGCCGCCGCACGGCACCCCCGTGCTCGTCGTGGACCGCGCCGGATGGGTGAAGGCCAACGTGGCGGGCTTCCGCGAGGTCCTCAAGCCGCTGCTGGTCAAGATGCAGGAGCGCCGTCCCGGCGGCCCCGGCGGCGCCGTGCTCGGCACGGTCGGCGGCAAGGTCACCGGGGTCGAGGTCGGGATGCTGCTGAGCTTCCTGTCCTCCCGCGTGCTCGGGCAGTACGAGACGTTCGCCCCGCCGAGCCGGGAGATGCCCGCCGGACCGGTCAAGCCCGCCCCGGGGCAGTCGCGGGCCGGACGGCTGCTGCTCGTCGCCCCGAACATCGTGCACGTGGAACGGGAGCTGGACGTCGATCCGCACGACTTCCGGCTGTGGGTGTGCCTGCACGAGGAGACGCACCGCACCCAGTTCTCCGCGGTGCCGTGGCTGCGCGACCACATCGAGGCCGAGATCCAGGCCTTCCTCGGCGAGACCGAGCTGGACGCCTCGACCGTGGTGGAGCGGGTCCGGCAGGCCGTGCAGTCCTTCGGCGGGCAGAACGGCGCCAGGGAGCAGGAGGAGGCCGAGGCCCGCGAGGAGGAGCCGGACGGCGGGCGCAGCCTCGTCGATCTGGTGCAGACCGCCTCGCAGCGGGAGATCCTGGCCCGGCTGACCGGCGTGATGTCGCTGCTGGAGGGCCACGCCGACTACGTGATGGACGGTGTCGGGCCCGAGGTCGTGCCCTCGGTCGCGGAGATCCGGGAGAAGTTCAGCCGCCGCCGGGCCAGCGGCGCCGGACGCCTCGACCAGGCGCTGCGCCGGCTGCTGGGCCTGGACGCGAAACTGCGGCAGTACCGCGACGGCGAGCGCTTCGTGCGGGCGGTCGTCGACGAGGTCGGCATGGACGGCTTCAACAAGGTGTGGACGTCGCCGAACACGCTGCCCACCAAGGCGGAGATCGCCAAGCCCGCGGAGTGGGTCGCCCGGGTCCACGCCCGGCCCGCCGCCGACGGCTGACCGCGGGGCCCGTACGGGGTCGGCGCGCCGCCCGCCGCCCGCGCCCCCGGGCGGGGGCACGCGCCCCTGGTTCACCCGTCCGAGGGACCGTATGCGCAGGGTAGGGCGTGCGATGCTCGGGTAATGCCTGGGCTTCTGTCACCATCTGAATACCCTGCGTCATCAACTCCGGAACTTCACGAGCTTCCCGCGCTCGGCGACGTTCTCGCACCCAGCCTCCTCAGGAGGGAACCGGACATGGGACCCCACCCCACGGTCGCGGCGATACGCCTGGCGGTCCGCCGCGTCCTGCACGACGTCCTCGGCTCGTCCGCCGACCCGCACCCCCTGGTGCTCGCCGCATGCAGCGGCGGCGCCGACTCCATGGCGCTCGCCGCCGCCCTCGCCTTCGAGGGCCCCCGCCTCGGCGTGCGCTCCGGCGCGGTCACCGTCGACCACGGCCTGCAGGACGGCTCCGCCGTGCGCGCGCAGGAAGTGGCCGGACGGCTGCGCGCCCTCGGCCTCGACCCGGTCGACGCCGTCGGCGTGACCGTCGGCCGCCAGGGCGGCCCCGAGGCCGCCGCCCGCGACGCCCGCTACGCCGCCCTCGACGCCGCCGCCGAACGCTTCGGCGCCGCGGCCGTCCTGCTCGGCCACACCCGCGACGACCAGGCAGAAACGGTGCTGCTCGGACTCGCCCGCGGCTCCGGGATCCGGTCGCTGTCCGGCATGGCCGCGGTGTCCGGCGTCGGCGGCCGCTACCGCCGCCCCTTCCTGCTGCTCGACCGCGACACCGTCCGCCAGGGCTGCCTGGCCCAGGGCATCACGGTGTGGGAGGACCCGCACAACCACGACCCCGCCTACACCCGCTCGCGGGTCCGCCACGAGGCGCTGCCGGTGCTGGAGAAGTCGCTCGGCAAAGGCGTCGTCGAGGCCCTGGCCCGTACCGCCCAGCTCTCCCGGGACGACGCCGACGCCCTCGACCAGTGGGCCGCCGACGCCCAGGCCGACGCGGCGGGCGACGACGGCAGCCTCGACGTACGGCGGCTGTCCACGCTGCCCGCCGCGGTGCGCCGCCGGGTGCTGCGCCGTACCGCCATCGCCGCGGGCTCGCCGCCCGGCTTCCTCTTCGCCCGGCACATCGAAGAGGTGGACCGCCTGGTCACCGGCTGGCACGGCCAGAAGGCCCTCAACCTGCCGGGCGGCGTCGCCGTCCTGCGGGCCAGTGGCAGACTGTTCTTCTCGCCGTCGTAGCCATTGGGTGGGCCGACGTGCGCCGACGTGGACCCGAGCAGCTGAGGACGTACCAGGCAGTGAACGAGATCGACATGGGCACGGACCTGGAGAAGGTACTCATCTCCCAGGCCGAGATCGACGCGAAGCTCACCGAGCTGGCGGCGCAGATCGACCAGGACTACGCGGGCCGGGAACTGCTGATCGTGGGCGTCCTCAAGGGCGCGGTCATGGTCATGGCGGACCTGGCCCGTGCCCTGTCCACCCCCGTCACGATGGACTGGATGGCGGTGTCCTCCTACGGGGCGGGCACCAAGTCCTCCGGCGTCGTCCGCATCCTCAAGGACCTGGACACCGACATCGCCGGCCGCCATGTGCTGATCGTCGAGGACATCATCGACTCCGGCCTGACGCTCTCCTGGCTCATCAGCAACCTGGGCTCGCGCGGCCCGGCCTCGCTGGAGGTCTGCACGCTGCTGCGCAAGCCCGAGGCGGCCAAGGTGGAGATCGACGTCAAGTACACGGGCTTCGACATTCCCAATGAATTCGTCGTGGGATACGGCCTGGACTACGCCGAGAAGTACCGGAATCTGCCCTTCGTGGGCACCCTCGCGCCGCACGTCTACGGCGGCTGACCGGCCCTCCCGCCGGCCCCCTCGCGGGCCGGCCGGATCCGCCCGGGAGGCCCCGGGGAACCTGCGCCGATTTCCCGGCGTTGGAGCAGGAAAGCGGGTTGGTTAACAGTCGGCGGCGCCCTCGGGTGACAATGCTGGGGTACCGTCCGAAGGTCGGGTCATTACAACACCGGATGCACAGGCCGCCTGACAGGCGGTGAGGTGCCTCACTGTGGCAGGAGGGACGGGGCGGATACGCCCCGCATGGATGGACGTGAAGCGCTATTTCCGTGGGCCAGTCATGTGGATCGTGCTGGTTGTCCTCGCCGTGGTCGTGTTGATGCAGGTCGTCGGGTCCGGCGGCGGCTACAAGACGGTTGACACCGGCGCGGTCCTGCACGCGATCGACACCAATCAGGCCAAGTCCGCCGAGCTGACGACCGGCGACGACAACTCGATCAAGGTCCAGCTCAAGGACGGCGTCAAGATCGAGGGCAGCTCCAAGGTCCGTGCCAGCTACATCGGCGACCAGGGCGCGGCCATCGCCCAGGACCTCCAGAAGATCGTCGACGGCAAGGTCCCGGGGGTCCAGCTCCCGGACAAGTACACCGTCTCGCAGTCCAAGCAGAACGCCTTCGTCGGCATCCTGCTGTCGCTGCTGCCCTTCGTCCTGATCGTGGTGGTCTTCCTCTTCCTGATGAACCAGATGCAGGGCGGCGGCTCGCGCGTCATGCAGTTCGGGAAGTCCAAGGCCAAGCTGATCACCAAGGACACCCCCAAGACGACGTTCTCCGACGTCGCGGGCTGCGACGAGGCCGTCGAGGAGCTCCAGGAGATCAAGGAGTTCCTCCAGGAACCGGCCAAGTTCCAGGCCGTCGGCGCCAAGATCCCCAAGGGCGTGCTGCTCTACGGCCGCCCCGGTACCGGCAAGACGCTGCTCGCCAGGGCCGTCGCCGGTGAGGCGGGCGTCCCGTTCTACTCGATCTCCGGCTCCGACTTCGTCGAGATGTTCGTCGGTGTCGGCGCCAGCCGGGTGCGCGACCTGTTCGAGCAGGCCAAGGCCAACGCCCCGGCCATCGTCTTCGTCGACGAGATCGACGCCGTCGGCCGGCACCGCGGCGCGGGCCTCGGCGGCGGCCACGACGAGCGTGAGCAGACCCTCAACCAGCTGCTGGTCGAGATGGACGGCTTCGACGTCAAGGGCGGTGTGATCCTCATCGCCGCGACCAACCGGCCCGACATCCTCGACCCGGCGCTGCTGCGTCCGGGCCGCTTCGACCGGCAGATCGCGGTCGACCCGCCGGACCTGATGGGCCGCCTGGAGATCCTCAAGGTCCACCAGAAGGGCAAGCCCATCGCGCCGGACGTCGACATGATGGCCGTCGCCCGCCGCACCCCGGGCTTCACCGGCGCGGACCTCAGCAACGTGCTCAACGAGGCCGCGCTGCTGACCGCCCGCAGCGACAAGAAGCTGATCGACAACTCGGTGCTCGACGAGGCCATCGACCGCGTGGTGGCCGGTCCGCAGAAGCGCACCCGCATCATGTCGGACAAGGAGAAGAAGATCACCGCGTACCACGAGGGCGGTCACGCCCTGGTCGCGGCGGCTTCCCCCAGCTCCGACCCGGTGCACAAGGTCACGATCCTCTCCCGCGGCCGCGCCCTCGGCTACACGATGGTGCTGCCCGACGAGGACAAGTACTCGACCACGCGCAACGAGATGCTCGACCAGCTCGCGTACATGATGGGCGGCCGCGCCGCGGAGGAACTGGTCTTCCACGACCCGACCACCGGCGCGTCCAACGACATCGAGAAGGCCACCGCGACGGCCCGCGCGATGGTCACCCAGTACGGCATGACCGAGCGCCTCGGCGCGATCAAGTTCGGCTCCTCCGACTCCGAGCCCTTCCTCGGCCGTGAGATGGGCCACCAGCGCGACTACTCCGAAGAGGTCGCCGGGCTGGTGGACGAGGAGGTCAAGAAGCTGATCGAGACCGCGCACAACGAGGCCTGGGAGATCCTGGTCGAGAACCGCGACGTGCTCGACAACCTGGTGCTCGCCCTGCTGGAGCGGGAGACGCTGAACAAGGAGGAGATCGCCGAGATCTTCGCCCCGATCGTGAAGCGCCCGCCGCGTCCGGCCTGGACGGGCTCCGCCCGCCGTACGCCGTCCACCCGGCCCCCGGTGCTCTCGCCGAAGGAGCTGGCGCTGACCAACGGCAGCCAGCAGCCCGCCAACGGCAGCGGCCCGGCGGCGGTCACCACCGCCAAGCCCCCGGCCGAGCCCTCCGCCGAGCCGACGGCCCCGCCGGAGGACGGTCAGAGCGACGGCTGACCACCCGCACCCGCGGCGAAGCCGCAGGTCGGGGGGCAGCCCGGAATGAAGGTCGCGGTCCCAGGGTTCTACCCTGGGACCGCGGCCTTTTTCCGCAAGTGGCCGGGCTGTCGCCCCGCCGCCCCGGGCCGCACCGCTCACGGCATTGTCAGCACCGCAGGAACGAGGCACCCCATGACGGACCCCGTGACGCTCGACGGCGAGGGGACCATCGGCGAGTTCGACGAGAAGCGCGCCGCGGCCGCCGTGCGCGAGCTGCTCCTCGCCGTCGGCGAGGACCCGGACCGCGAGGGCCTGCGGGAGACGCCGGCCCGCGTCGCCCGTGCGTACCGCGAGATATTCGCCGGCCTGTGGCAGGAGCCCGAGGACGTCCTGACCACGACCTTCGACCTCGGGCACGACGAGATGGTGCTGGTCAAGGACATCGAGGTGATGTCCTCCTGCGAGCACCACCTGGTGCCCTTCGTGGGCGTCGCCCACGTCGGCTACATCCCCTCGTCGTCCGGCAAGATCACCGGCCTGTCCAAGCTGGCCCGCCTCGTCGACGTCTACGCCCGCCGCCCCCAGGTGCAGGAGCGGCTGACCACGCAGATCGCCGACGCCCTCATGCGCATCCTGGAGCCCCGCGGGGTGATCGTCGTGGTCGAGTGCGAGCACATGTGCATGACCATGCGCGGGGTGCGCAAGCCCGGCGCCAAGACGATCACCTCCGCGGTGCGGGGGCAGCTGCGGGACCCGGCCACCCGGTCCGAGGCGATGAGCCTCATCATCGGGCGCGGCTGAGCCCCGCACGTCCCCGGCGGTCAGGAGGCGGTCCCGCCCAGGCGGGCACTGATCCACTCCATCGCCGCCGGGATCTCGCGGTTCCAGGTGGTGAAGTTGTGGCCGCCGCTCGGCAGGATGATCGACGACACATGGGTCGGGGCCTCGCCCATGGCGATGAAGCGCAGGGTGTTCTTGTAGTTGCGCTCACCCTTGCGGCTGCTGGTCACCAGCAGGCTCACCGGCGGGTGCGGGCGGTGGCCGATCAGCCACATCAGGTCGTTCTCGCGGCGGCGCTCGGCGTCGCCCCCGTAGAGGTCGCCGGTCGTGGCGTCGAGCGCGGCGCCGTAGTCGGGGGACAGGCCCACCGCCACCGAGTAGCTGCCCGGGTCGCGCAGGGCGAGCTTCACGGCGCAGTAGCCTCCGGTCGAGTCGCCGATCACCGCCCAGTTCCGCGCCCCCGCGGCCACCCGGTAGCGGTCGGTGATCAGCGTCGGGACGTCCTTGGCGAAGTACGACTCGACCTGCGGGCCGCCCGGCACGTTCGTGCACTCGGTGTCCCGCGGCGGGGCCACCGTCGGCCGCATCATCACCAGCACCATCGGCCGGGAGCGGTGGTCCTTGACCAGCTGCGCGTTCACCGTCGGATACTTCAGCTTCTTGTAGAGCGACTCCGCCGTGCCCGGGTAGCCGGTGAGCACCAGCACCGCGGGGAAGCGGGCGGTCGGCTCACGGAAGTACTCGGGCGGCAGATAGACGTACGCCGTACTGGTGATGCCCGTCGTGCCGCCCGCCAGGGCCACCTTCTGGATCTGCCCGCCGCGCTTGGGGATCGCCCCGCCCGGCACCCCGGGGCGCACGGTGCCGAGCACCCGCATCCCGCCGTCCTGCGGTGAGCCGAGGCTGTGGTCGACCACCACACCCGGCGTGGTGTTGCGGCCGAAGAGATCGGCCCAGGAGGCGTAGAAGCCGAAGGACGTGTTGAGGGCGAGCCCGATCACGGCCATCAGGGACAGCTGGGTGCCCAGCAGGATCCCCACCCGGCCGAGGACCGGCACAAGGCCGCGGCGGGAGAGCCGTGGCCAGAGCCACACCGTGAGAATGAACAGCGTGAGGGCCAGCAGCGTGGCTGCCAGCAGCACCTTCTTGCTCGTGAGACCCATGTCGGCTGGAGACTTTCTGCGTCGGCGTCCAGTGATACGGTCCGGGACGCAACCCGAGCAGCCAGGTTTCCGTCCTAGAGGGCGCAAAAATTCGTACTGGAGCAGATTGCGGGATGTGCCCGTGATTTCCCGGTGATGCTGTGGTTTGGTGACTCATGTCTGTAGTGCTAGAGGGCGAAAGCCTGAAACAGGTTCCGCGGGCGGTGTGTGATGTCGGCTGACCGTCAGTGCCCAGAGCGCAGGCACCGCTGGCCGGTGCCGTCCCGGGCCGTGCCCAGGATCATCGGCACCGCCACGGCGGTCATCGGGCTGCTCGATGTGATCTCCGCGGTCTTCCCGGCCTTCCGCAACGGCCGGATGCACCACATGGCCGCGGTCTTCCCGGGCACCGTCAGCACCCTGGCCGGTGCGACCGCGATCGTCACCGGCATCCTGCTGCTGATGCTCGCGCACGCCCTCAAACGCGGAAAGGTCCGGGCGTGGTGGGCCACCGTCGCCCTGCTCCCGGTCGGCGCCGCCACCCAGCTGATCTACCGGCACTCGTACTTCGGCGCGTGCGTGTCCCTCGTGCTGCTCGCGGTGCTGGTGCGCAACCGGCGCGAGTTCACCGCGCTGTCCGACCCGCGCACCCGCTGGCGGGCGCTGCTCAACTTCGTCGGGCTCAGCCTCTTCGCCTTCGCCCTCGGCCTCGTCATCACCAGCGCCCACCCCGCCTCCGAACGCGGCAACCCCGGGCTGCTCGACCGCTGCCAGCACGTGCTGCTCGGCCTCTTCGGCGTCGAGGGGCCCGTCGAATACTCCAGCGACCGGGTCAACGACCTCGTCGGCTACTCCCTCGGCGGCCTCGGCCTGCTCATCGCCGCCTCCACCGCCTACCTCGCGCTGCGCCCGGCCCGCCCGGTCGCCGAGCTGAGCGAGGCCGACGAGGACCGGCTGCGCGCGCTGCTGGCCCGGCACGGCGCCCGCGACTCGCTCGGGCACTTCGCGCTGCGCCGCGACAAGTCCGTGGTCTTCTCGCCCAGCGGCAAGGCCGCCGTCTGCTACCGGGTGGTCTCCGGCGTGGCACTGGCCGGCGGCGACCCCATCGGCGACGTCGAGGCGTGGCCCGGCGCGATCGAATGCTTCATGGACCTGGCCCGCGCCCACGCCTGGCTGCCCGCGATCGTCGGGTGCAGCGAGACCGGCGCCGAGGTCTGGACCCGCGAGACCGGCCTGGACGCCCTGGAACTGGGCGACGAGGCCATCGTCGACACCGACCGCTTCACCCTCGAAGGCCGCGCCATGCGCAATGTGCGGCAGATGGTCAAACGCATCGAGCGCGCCGGGTACGTCACCCGGGTACGCCGCGTGCGCGACCTCGGCGAGGACGAGAAGCAGCAGGTCAGGCTGGCCGCCGACGCCTGGCGCGGCACGGACACCGAACGCGGCTTCTCCATGGCGCTGGGCCGCTTCGGGGAGGACGTGGACGGCGACTGCGTCGTCGTCACCGCCCACAAGGAGCCCGAGTCGGGCGCCGCCCACCCCGAGCTGGGCGACCTGCGGGCCGTGCTGCACTTCGTGCCCTGGGGCCGGGACGGGATGTCGCTGGAGATGATGCGCCGCGACCGCAGCGCCGACCCCGGCCTGAACGAGCTGCTGATCGTCGCCGCCCTCCAGCAGGCCCCCGGGCTCGGCGTGGCGCACGTGTCGCTGAACTTCGCGATGTTCCGCTCGGCGCTGGCCCGCGGCGAGCGGATCGGCGCCGGACCGGTGCTGCGCGGCTGGCGCGGGCTGCTGGTCTTCCTGTCCCGCTGGTTCCAGATCGAGTCGCTGTACAAGTTCAACGCGAAGTTCCAGCCCGAGTGGGTGCCGCGCTTCCTGGTCTTCCCCAACTCGCGCGACCTGCCCCGTATCGGCTTCGCGACCATGCAGGCCGAAGGCTTCGTGACGCTGTCGCTGCCGCTGCCCGACGCCGTCCAGCGCTTCCTGCCCGGCCGGGCCCGCCGCCCGCACCGTCAGCGTTCCGGTTACGCCGCCCCGCCCGACCACGCCGCCGCCCGTGCGGCGCGCGAGGCCTGCGAGGGCGCGCAGACCGGCGCGGACGGCGAGGGCCACGAGGGCGCGGACAAGCGGAGTGCGGTCGCCTGACCCGTACCGCCTACGCTGGGACGCATGAGTACCCAGCAGGGTCCCGCCGGACCCGTAGGACTGCCGCAGTGGGACCGCTGCGCGGTCATGGGCGTGGTCAACGTCACGCCGGACTCGTTCTCCGACGGCGGGCGGTGGTTCGACGCCGAGCTGGCCGTCAAGCACGGGCTGGACCTCGTCGCCCAGGGCGCCGACCTGGTCGACGTGGGCGGCGAGTCCACCCGGCCGGGTGCCGCGCGGGTGGACGAGGCCGAGGAGCTGCGCCGGGTGCTCCCGGTGGTGCGCGAGCTGGCCGCCGCCGGGGTGCTCGTGAGCGTGGACACGATGCGGGCGAGCGTCGCCGAGCAGGCCGTCGCCGCGGGCGCCTCGCTGGTCAACGACGTAAGCGGCGGCCAGGCCGACCCGGCGATGATCCCCGTCGTCGCGGCCGCCGGGGTGCCCTTCGTCGTCATGCACTGGCGCGGCCAGAGCATCGACATGAACAACCGGGCCGTCTACGCCGACGTGCTCCGCGAGGTCCTCGACGAACTGCGCGCCGCCCTGGACCGCGCGGTCGCCGGGGGCGTGGACCCCGCCCGAGTCGTCCTCGACCCGGGCCTGGGCTTCGCCAAGGAGACCCCGCACGACCTGGCGCTGCTCGCCCACCTCGGCGAGCTGCGCGCGCTCGGCCGCCCGCTGCTCGTGGCCGCCTCCCGCAAGCGCTTCCTCGGCCGCGTCCTGGCCGGTGACACCTCCGCCCCGCCGCCGCCCGCCCGCGAGCGCGACGCCGCCACCGCGGCCGTCACCGCGATCGCCGCCCGCGAGGGCGCCTGGGCGGTGCGGGTGCACGAGGTGCACGCGAGCGCCGACGCCGTACGCGTCGCCCACGCGATCTCCGCGGCGGCGGGCGGCACGGACCGGGGTGGTACGGACCCGGGGGGTACGGACCCGGACGGCCGGCGGGCCGAGGGCACGGGGGCGGGCGCATGACGGCGAAGACGGCGGAGGCACGCGCGGTCGAGCGGGCCAACCAGGCCTTCTACGACGCGGTGGAGAACTCCGACCTCGACGCCCTGGAGGAGGTCGTCCTCGACGGGCCGCTCGCCGAGACCGTCGCCGTCGTCCACCCCGGCTGGCCCGTGCTGCGCGGGCGCCGCGAGGTCATGCGGTCCTTCGCGCTCATCATGGCCAACACCGACTACATCCAGTTCTTCCTCACCGACGTCGAGATCGGCGTGGACGGCGACGCCGCCGTGGTCACCTGCACCGAGAACATCCTCACCGGCGGCCCCGCCGAGGAGGACGACCCGGCGGGCTCGTCCCTCGTCGGCGGCCTCGTCGTGGCCACCAACGTCTTCCGGCGCACCGCCGACGGCTGGCAGCTCTGGGTCCACCACGGCTCCCCGGTGCTCGCCGAACAGGACGACGAGACCGCAGCGGCCGAGAACGAGGAATGAGCGAGGGTGAGCGCGATGAACACGACGGGCACGGCGGGCACGGGGGACGCGGGGAACACCGGGAACGCGGCGGGCACGGCCGCGCTGGACACCGTCGCACTGCGCGGACTGAAGGTGCTCGGACACCACGGGGTCTTCGAGCACGAGCGGGAGCAGGGCCAGATCTTCGTGATCGACCTGGTCATGCGGCTGGACACCGCCCCGGCGGCAGCCGGTGACGACCTCGCCAGGACCGTGCACTACGGTGTGGTCGCCGAGGAGGTCGCGGCCGTCGTCTCCGGCGAACCCGTCGACCTCATCGAGACTCTTGCCCAGCGCATCGCCGACACCTGCCTGGGGCACGAGGCCGTGCAGGAGGTCGAGGTGACCGTACACAAGCCCGACGCGCCCATCGCCGTGCCCTTCGACGACGTGACCGTGACCATCACCCGGAGGCGCCCGTGACCGCCGAATGGCCGCAGCAGTCCGCAGACCCGACCGTCCAGCCCGTCCCCGCCGCGGTCGTCGCCGCCGTCGACGCGGCCGACAGCACCTTGCAGAACCCGCAGACCGCCGTCATCTCCCTCGGCGGCAACCTCGGCAACCGGCTGGAGAACCTCCAGGGAGCCGTCGACGCGCTGGAGGACACCCCCGGGGTGCGCGTCAAGGCCGTCTCCCCGGTCTACGAGACCGAGCCGTGGGGCGTGCCCGCGGACAGCCAGCCCGGCTACTTCAACGCCGTCGTCCTCATCCGCACCACCCTGCCGCCCGGCTCCCTGCTGGAGCGCGCCCACGCGATCGAGGAGGCCCACTCCCGGGTCCGCGCCGCGCACTGGGGCCCGCGCACCCTCGACGTGGACATCGTCGCCTACCAGGGCGTCCGCTCCGACGACCCCGTCCTCACGCTGCCCCACCCCCGCGCCCACGAGCGCGCCTTCGTCCTCGTACCGTGGTACGACGTCGACCCGGCCGCCGAGTTCCCCGGCCGCGGCCCCGTCGCCGACCTGATCGCCACGGTCGACCGGCACGGTGTCCAGCGCCGCGACGACCTGGAACTTCGGCTGCCCGAGTAGACGTTGCGTGAATGGCCGTGATCGGCCGGAAGTTCGTAGGGGGATGGTTTACATGGAGGCGGGCGCTCGGTGAGCACACTGCGAATCAGGACGCTGGCAGGGCTCTTCGCGGCCGCCCTGGTCGTGGCGTGGGCCGCGGCACGGCTGTGGGACACGCTGGGCACCCTGCCCGGCGTGCCCGTCGCCGCGCCCATCGTCCTGGCGGTGATAGCGGCCGCACTCCTCGCGACCGGCCTCTCCCTGCGCTCCCGGTTGCGGGCCCAGCGCGAACGCCGCCCCGGCGCGAAGGCCGTCGACCCGCTCGCCGCCGCCCGCGCCCTCGTCTTCGCCCAGGCCAGCGCGCTGGTCGCGGCACTCGTCGCGGGGATGTACGGCGGCACGTGCCTCTACCTCATCATGTACAAGCTCGACATGGACCCGCGCCGTCAGCAGGCCGTCTACGCGGGCCTCGCCTTCCTCGCGGGCGTCCTCGTGGTGGCCGCGGCGATCTTCCTGGAGCGCGTGTGCAAACTCCCGGAGGACCAGGACGGTCCGCCGGGAGCCCACCCGACCCGCCGCTGAGCCCCGGGGGGCTCGGGCCTTGGGCGCTCCGGGATGCCTCGCGCGGTGGGCGCCGCGATCTTCCCCCGGTGGGTGGTTGCGCGCGCCGTTCCCCGCGCCCCTGGGGGTGAACTGCGCGACCAGCCGCGAGGTCCCGCGAAGGACGGATGAGGCACCCCGTGGGGTGAGGTTGACCTCGGAGGGGGGTGCGTGGGAAGTTCGGGAACGTGAAGGTACGTACGCCCAAGCTGACCCGGAGGGTCCACCTGGACCTCCTCCGGTACGCGGGCTGCGTGTGTACGGCCGCGCGCTGACCGCACCGCGGTGTTCAGCGCGCCTCCGGGCCCGCCGTCAACCTTCGCATCCCCGGGTGGATACCCATGCTCACCTCACGCCGTAAGACCACCGCCCCCACCGCAGCGGAGCTGCTGGACTTCGCGCGGCGCACCGCCGCCGACACCGCGCTCGTACGCGATCTCCCGCTCGACCCGGACGGCCGCACCTGGGTGCGCCTGGAGGGCCCGGCAGGCTCCGAGGCCTGGCTCATCGGCTGGCCCCCGGGCGCCGAGACCGGCTGGCACGACCACGGCGGCTCGTACGGGGCGTTCGTCACCGCGGCCGGTGAGCTGACGGAACTCTCGCTCGCGGTGCCGCTGCCCGCCGAGGGCTGGCGGGCACTGGAGCTCGCCGACGGGGTGGACCGCAGCCGGGTCCTGCCGGAGGGCCGGGGGCGGGCGTTCGGGCGGCACCATGTGCACCAGGTAGAGAACCGCTCGCCGCGCAGCCACGCGGTGTCCGTGCACGCCTACTACCCGCCGCTGCCGCTCATGCGCCGCTTCAGCCGCAAGGGCGGCACGCTGCGGCTGGAGCTGGTCGAGCGCCCCGAGGAGTGGTGATGGCGCCTTCGCTGGCCGCGCACCTGGCCGCGCTGCGGGCCACCTACCGCAGGCTGGACCCGGCGGAAGCGGCGGCCGCGGCGGAGGCGGGGGCGCTGCTCGTCGACATCCGGTACGCGGCCCTGCGGGACCGGGACGGCACGATCCCGGGCGCGGTGATCGTGGAGCGCAACGAGCTGGAGTGGCGGCTCGACCCGGACGGCTCGCACCGGCTGCCGGAGGTCGGGTCGTACGGGCTGCCGGTGGTGGTCATCTGCAACGAGGGCTACGCCTCGACGCTCGCGGTGGCGTCGTTGCGGGAGCTCGGCCTGACGGCGGCGACGGATCTGGCAGGCGGCTTCCAGGCATGGCGCGCGGCGGGCCTCCCGGTGACCGCACCGGACGGCACCCCGACCCGCCCGTCAGCCTCGATCGCCGGTCCGGGCCACTGACCGTCAGCGGCGCTGACGGTCGGCCGGGCTGAGGGTGCGGGGGACCCGGCGCGTCGGGTGGGCCGATCGTCAGCCGCGCTGACGGTCACGGGGGCTGAGGGGCGCGGGCCCCGGTGCGCCGGCTCGGGTCGGGTCGGGTCGGGGCGACCGATCGTCAGCTCGGCTGCGCATCCGTGCCTGACCGTCAGCCGCGCTGACGGTCAGAACGCGCTGACGGTCAGCTCACCGACTCCACCGGGACGCCCGCGCGGACCGAGCGGCGTAGGGCCTCGTGGAGGCTCGCGGGGGTGAGGACGCCCGCGAAGCGGTCGCCGTCCAGGACGGCGACCCAGCCGGCGTCGTGCTGGAGCATCGTGCTCAGCGCCTGCTTGAGCGGCGCGCCGAGCGCGACACGGGCGGGCATCCGGCGGGTGTGGTCGGCGACGGCCCCACCGCGCGCGAGGTCGGCGGCGGGGACCCAGCCGTGCGGGGCGCCGTCCGCGTCGAGCACGACCGCCCACCGGGCGCCCTGCGCGCGCAGGGCCGCGGCCGCGGGCGACGCGGGCTCGTCGAGGCGCAGCAGCGGCGCCCGGTCGAGGTCGGCGGGGGTGATCGCGGTGACCGACAGCCGCTTGAGGCCGCGGTCGGCGCCGACGAACTCGGCGACGTAGGGGCTCGCCGGGTCGCCGAGCACGGCCGCGGGGGAGTCGTACTGCTCGACGCGGCCCGACCCGTAGACGGCCATGCGGTCGCCGAGGCGTACGGCCTCCTCGATGTCGTGCGTGACGAACAGCACCGTCTTGCGCACCTGCGCCTGGAGGGCCAGGAACTCGCTCTGGAGGCGTTCGCGCACGACCGGATCGACCGCGGCGAAGGGCTCGTCCATGAGCAGCACGGGCGGGTCGGCGGCGAGGGCGCGGGCCACGCCGACGCGCTGCCGCTGGCCGCCGGAGAGCTGGTCGGGGTAGCGGGGGCCGAAGACGGCGGGGTCGAGGCCGACCAGCTCCAGCAGTTCGGCGGCCCGCGCGCGGGCCGCCGCCCGCTTCCAGCCGAGCAGCGCGGGCACGGTCGCGGTGTTGTCGAGCACCGTGCGGTGCGGGAAGAGCCCGCCGTGCTGGATGACGTACCCGATCCCGCGGCGCAGCGCGACCGGCTCCACCGTCGCGATGTCGCGGCCGTCGAGCAGGACGCGCCCGCCGGTGGGCTCGATGAGCCGGTTGACCATCTTCATCGTCGTGGTCTTGCCGCAGCCGGACGGCCCGACGAGCGTGACCAGCTCGCCGTCGCCGACTTCGAGGTCCAGCCCGTCGACGGCGAGTGTGCCGTCGGGGTAGCGCTTGCTGACGTTCTCGAACCTGATCACCGCGCCCGCTCCCGTCCGTCCCGGTTTTCGGCTGTTTACACGTTATCCACAGCTTCCTGAGGGTATATCAGGGATTGTCGGGGCTTGCGGCTAGGCTCGCAGCCATGATGACCACGGATGACTGCCTGGTCGCCAACGACTGGGTGTGCGGGGAGTACCTGCGCGAATACCGCTCCGACCTGACCGCCGCGACGCTCCAGCACCTCTGGATCACCGCCGAGTCGGTGGCGATCGGCCTCGCCGTCGCCCTCCCGCTCGCGCTCGCCGCCCACCGCTGGCGGCGCGTGGCGGCGGCGCCGGTGCTGGTGGTGACGACGGTGCTCTACACCGTGCCGTCGCTGGCGATGTTCTCGCTGCTGCTGCCCGTCTTCGGCATCTCCTCCTGGCTGGTCGTCACGGGCCTGGTGCTCTACTCGCTGACGATCCTGGTGCGCAACGTCCTCGCGGGCCTGGACGCGGTGCCCGCGGAGGTCACCGAGGCCGCGCGCGCGATGGGGTACGGGCGGCTGCGGATACTGGCCGCGGTCGAGCTGCCGCTCGCGCTGCCCGCGATCATGGCGGGGCTGCGGATCGCGACCGTCTCCACGGTCGCGCTGACGACGGTGGGCGCGATCGTCGACTACGGCGGCCTCGGCAATCTCCTGCTGTCCGGCATCGGCAGCAACTTCCGGGCCCAGGTGCTCGCCGCGTCCGTGCTGTGCGTGACCATCGCGGTGCTGGCCGACGTGCTGCTGCTGGGCGTCCAGTGGCTGTTGACCCCCTGGCGGCACGGGCGCGGCGGCCCCGGCCCCGGCCCCGGCGGGCGGCTGCTGCGGCGCAGACGCGGGCGAGGAAGAGCCGGGGGCGTGCGGACGGCGGCGGCGTCGTGAGCGCGGTCGGCGGCGCGTGGCGGTGGCTCACCACGGGCGCGCACTGGTCGGGCGGCGAGGGCGTCGTGCACCGCCTCACCGAGCACCTCTACTTCAGCGGGGTCTCGCTGGCCATCGCCCTGGCCGTGGCCCTGCCGCCCGCGGTGCTGCTGGGCCACCACGGGCGCGGCGGCGCCCTCGCCGTCAACATCTCCAACGTGGGCCGGGCGGTGCCGACCTTCGCCGTCCTGACGCTGCTCCTGCTGCTCATCGGCTCCGGCAGCGACTGGCCGGTGATCGTCGCCCTGGTGCTCTTCGCGGTGCCGCCGCTGGTGACCAACGCCTACGTCGGGATACGCGAGGTGGATCGGGACGTGGTCGAGGCCGCCCGCGGCATGGGGATGACCGGGCGGCAGCTGCTCCTCGGCGTCGAGCTGCCGCTCGCCTTCCCGCTGATCTGGACCGGTGTCAGAAGCGCCGCCGTCCAGGTGATCGCGACCGCCACGCTGGCCGCGATGGCCGGATTCGGCGGCCTGGGGCGGATCATCACCGCGGGCTTCAACCGGCAGATCAACGCCCAGGTGGTCGCCGGCGCGGTGCTCGTGGCCGGGCTCGCGCTGCTGGTCGAGGGGCTGTTCCTGGCGGTGCAGCACGCCCTGGACCCGATACGCCGCCGGTCCGCGCCCGCCGTCCCCGCCCCCGTGTCCGCCCCCGCACCCACTGGAGCCGTCCGCCCATGAACGCCGCCCCCCTGCGCGCCGCCGGTACGGCCGCGGCCGCCGCCCTGCTGCTGGCCGGATGCTCGGCCGGGACGTCCGCCGCCCCGGCGTCCGGCACCGCCGCCGCGACCCCGGCCGCCGCCGACGCGGCGGGCACCGACCTGGTGATCGGCTCGGCGGGCTTCACCGAGAGCGCGATCCTCGCCGAGATGTACGCCAAGGTGCTGTCCAATGCCGGATTCCACACCTCGGTGAAGACGCTGGCCAACCGCGAGCTGTACGAACCGGCGCTGGAGAAGGGCCAGATCGACGTCGTGCCGGAATATGCCGCGACACTCGCGGAGTTCCTCAACACCAAGGCCAATGGGCAGAAGGCCGCGCCGGTCGCCTCCAGTGACGTCACGGCCACGGTGACCGCTCTCGGCAAGCTCGCCGAACCGCGCGGCCTGAAGGTGCTGCCTGCGGGCAAGGCGGTCGACCAGAATGCCTTTGCCGTCAGCCGGGACTTCGCGGGGCAGCACCACCTCAAGACCCTTTCCGATCTTGGTGCGGCCAAGCTCAAGATCACATTGGCGGCGGGTGACGAATGCTCCGACCGCCCCTACTGCGAACCCGGGCTGAAGAAGGTCTACGGCATCGACATCACCGGCGTGGATCCCAAGGGTGTGGGCACCACCCAGTCGAAACAGGCCGTCAAGGACGGCTCCGACCAGCTTGTTCTCACCACGACCACGGACGCCACACTCGAACAGTTCGATCTCGTCCTGCTCACCGACGACAAGCACCTGCAGAACGCGGACAACGTGCTGCCCGTCGTCAATGCGAAGGACGCCGGGGATCCGCGGATCGCCGCCGCCCTCGGCAAGCTCACCGGGGTGCTCACCACCGCCGACCTGACGGAGATGGACAAGAAGGTGGACGCCCAGCGGCACAAGCCCGGGGAAGTGGCCGATCAGTACGTCAAGGCGAAGGGGTTGTGAGCCCGCCGTGAGCCCGGACGGGCATTCGCCATGACGCCGGTCATGCCGCAAAAGGGATGAAACGGACCGTGGTGAATGCCCGTCGTATTCGCACGGCAATTCCATGCCGCAATCGCGCAGAAAAAGTGCGACCCGCCGCCCCACAGCGCGCCCGCGCACGCTAAATTTCTGGCCATGCCCCGTGGACGTCACCGCCATTCCCAGCCCCTGCACCGCATGCTGCCGCCGCTCACCGTCGGCGGCGCGGCGGCCGTCCTCACCGCCGCGTCGTTCGTCGTCGCGGACACCGGCGTGATACGGGTCATCACCGCCGCGACCGCGCTCACCGCCATAGCGGGAGCCGCGCTCGCCCGCACCTGGGACCGCGCCGCCGGGCGCAAGGTCGCCGACCTCGAAGCGAGCCGCGTCCGCGAGGAGTGGCGCACCGAGGAGCGGGTCGCCGAGCTGGAGTCGGACCTGGAGGAGTCGCGGGAGATCCGCGCCCGCCTGGAGAAGAAGCTTCGCGGCAAGCGCGCCGAACTGGCCAGGCTCCGCACCGAGCACGCCGACCTGCTGCGGCGCTACGCCACCGCCGAGGCCGAACGGGCACGGGCGCTGGAGAAGATCCGCGAACTGCGGGTCGGCGACGTCCCGCAGCAGCAGCTCGCCCTCACGGGCGGCTCGCCGGTCGGTCCCGCCGCCTTCCTCAAGGCCGAGCAGGCCCTGCGCGAGCTGTCCCGCAACACCGCCCGCCAGCAGGCGCAGGCCACCGTGGACGCCGCCCGCCGCCGCGAGGCCGCCGCCCCCGAGGAGCCCGAGGGCCGCCACACCGCCGAGGCCCACGCCCGCGCGGGCCTCGCCCCCCGCGAGACCCGCCTCGTCCCCGCGGCGGCCGCGGTGCTCCCCTACCCCCAGGCCGGTGCGCAGTCCGCCGGGCGGGCCGTCGGAGGCTTCGACTTCTTCGGCACCCAGAAGGCGCTGCCCGCCGCCCCGCCGTCGGGCCCCGCGCTCCCGCCCGCCGCCGCCCCGGCAGCCGCCGAGCACGCGCAGGCCGCCGAGGCGTCCGAGGTCATCGACCTCACCGCCCACGACGACACCGAGCAGCTGGACATGACGGGCCTGCGCGCCTCCCAGGCCTGACCGCCGCAGGCCGCGCCCCTACGCCAGGGGCAGGACCTCCATCGTGGGGCTCAGGTGGACGTGGATCTCGCGGATGCCGGTCGGGGCCACCGCGAAGGTCAGGACCCGGTAGTCGGGCGTGCCCTGGGCGTAGACGATGGCGACCTTGCCGTCCACCAGGGCGAGACCGGACTCCCCGGTCAGCGTCGCCGAGACCATCGCGCCCCGCGCCACCTGCTCGGCCCCGCGGCGCACCGGCGAGCCGGGGACGTCCGAGCGGGAGACCACGCCCGGGTCCAGGACCGCGACGAGCGCCTCGAAGTCGCCCAGCCGGGCCGCCGCGAGAAAAGCCCCCACGACCTGCCGCTGGAGCGCGAGATCGGGCTCGGGCGCCGTCACCGGCGCACCCTGCACCCGCCGCCGGGCCCGCGAGGCCAGCTGACGGGCAGCCGCGGGCGTACGGTCCACGATCGGCGCGATCTCGTCGAACGGCACCGCGAACATGTCGTGCAGCACGAAGGCCAGCCGCTCCGCCGGATCCAGCGTCGCCAGCACCACCAGCAGCGCGAGCCCGACCGAATCCGCCAGCAGCGCGTCCTGCTCCGGATCGGCCGCGCCCGGCGCCTGCTCCACCTCGCTCAGCGGCTCCTCACCGCGCCGCCGCCGGGACCGCAGCATGTCCAGGCACACCCGCCCCACGACCGTCGTGAGCCACCCGCCGAGATTGCCCACCCCGCCGTCGCCCGCCCGGCTCAGCCGCAGCCACGCCTCCTGCACCGCGTCCTCCGCCTCCGCGGTGGAGCCCAGCATGCGGTAGGCCACCGCGCGCAGATGCCCCCGGTACGCCTCGAAGCGCTCGGCCAGCAGTTCGTCGCCCATACGTCACGTTCCTCCGTCGCCGTCCCTGCCGACATGACTCCCGGCGGGCGGCGGATGTGACCGGACGGACTACTTGTCGATGTCGCCGACGACGAAGAACATCGAGCCCAGGATCGCGACCATGTCGGCCACCAGCGTCCCCGGCAGCAGCACCGTCAGCGCCTGGATGTTGTTGAACGACGCCGAGCGCAGCTTCAGCCGGTGCGGCGTCTTCTCGCCCTTCGACACCAGGTAGTAGCCGTTGAGCCCGAGCGGATTCTCCGTCCAGGCGTACGTGTGGCCCTCCGGCGCCTTCAGCACCTTGGGCAGCCGCTGGTTCACCGGCCCCGGCGGCAGCTCCGCCATCCGGTCCAGGCACGCGTCCGCCAGGTCCAGCGCCACATGCGTCTGCTCCAGCAGCACCTCGAAACGCGCCAGGCAGTCGCCCTCCTCGCGCGTCACCACCCGCAGCGTGTCCGCCAGCTCCCCGTACGCCAGGTACGGCTCGTCCCGCCGCAGGTCGAAGTCCACGCCCGACGCCCGTGCGATGGGCCCGCTCACCCCGAAGCCGTGCACATCCTGCCGGGACAGCACGCCCACCCCGCGGGTCCGCCCGCGGAAGATCTCGTTGCCCAGCACCAGGTCGTCGATCCGCCCCATCCGCGCCCGCACCCGCGCGACCGACGCCCGCGCCCGCCCCGTCCAGCCGTTCGGCAGATCCTCCTTCAACCCGCCGACCCGGTTGAACATGTAGTGCATCCGCCCGCCGGAGACCTCCTCCATCACATGCTGCAAATCCTCGCGCTCCGTGAACGCGTAGAAGATCGGCGTGATCCCGCCCAGCTCCAGCGGATACGACCCGAGGAACATCAGGTGGTTCAGCACGCGGTTCAGCTCCGCGAGCAGCGTGCGCGTCCACACCGCGCGCTCCGGCACCTCCATGCCGAGCATGCGCTCGACCGCCATCACGACGCCCAGCTCGTTCGAGAACGCGGACAGCCAGTCGTGGCGGTTCGCCAGCATCACGATCTGGCGGTAGTCCCGCGCCTCGAACAACTTCTCCGCGCCACGGTGCATGTACCCGACGATCGGCTCCGCCGACCGGATCCGCTCGCCGTCGAGGACGAGCCGCAGACGGAGCACTCCGTGGGTGGAGGGGTGCTGGGGGCCGATGTTCAGCACCATGTCGGTGCTTTCGGCTGCGCCGCCGATGCCGATGGTGGTCTCCGTCATGAGCTCATCCTCTCAGGACGGTGCGGGCTGGTCCTTTGCGCCTCGGGATGCGTGGTGCGGTTCGCCGCGCGACCCTCTGCCGGTGGGGGGTTGCTCGCGCCGTTCCTCGCGCCCCTTTGCGCCATGAGCTGCCTCTTGCGGTAGGCGTCGCGATCGTCCGCCGGTGGGGGCTTGTCGCGCCGTTCCTCGCGCCCCTGGTTGGTACCCGGCGGGGCATCGCGCCCTGCCCCGGGGGTGGGGTCGGGGGCCGCCACGGGGCACCTCCTCGGAATGCGCGTTCGGCCTCTTACCTGGTTGGTGAGGGACTGGGAGCGCATTCCTGCGGGGGCACCCCGCACCGTCCCCCTCCGGGGCGGTTAGGCGGCTGCCTGCCGGTGGGGGGCAGCTCTGAGCGAAATCGGAGGTGAGGGTGGGGTGGTGGGGGGAGGGTGGGGGCATGGCGACGATGTTGATGTTGGGCGGGACGGGGTTTGTCGGGCGGGCGATGGTGGAGGAGGCGGTCGGGCGCGGGTGGGAGGTGACGGTCTTCCACCGGGGGAGACGGGCGGTGCCGGAAGGGGTCGCGCGGGTGGTGACCGGGGAGCGCGACGGGGATCTCGCCGGGCTCGCGGACGGGGAGTGGGACACCGTCGTGGACACCTGGTCCGGCTCGCCCGGGGTGGTGGGGCGGTCCGCGGCGGCGCTGAAGGGGCGGGTGGGGCGGTACGCGTATGTGTCGAGCCGGTCCGTCTACGCCTATCCGCCGCCTCTCGGCGGAACGGAGGACGCCCCGCTCGTCGAACCCGGAGACGGCGACTACGCGCAGGTCAAGCGGGGAGCGGAGGTCGCCCTGGAGGAGGTCTTCGGGGACGCCGCCCTGCTCATCCGGGCCGGGCTGATCCTCGGACCGTACGAGGACATCGGCCGGCTCCCGTGGTGGCTGGGCCGTGTCGCCCGCGGCGGGCGGGTCCTGGCCCCGGGGCCGCGCGATCTGCCGTTGCAGTTCGTGGACGTGCGTGACCTCGCCGCGTGGACGCTGGACGCTCTCACCGCCGGGCTCGGCGGGCCGTACGACATCGTGAGCGAGCCCGGCCACGCGACGATGGGGTCCTTCCTCGACGCATGTGCCGCGGCGACGGGCGGCGACGCGGAATTCGTCTGGGCCGACCCCGACACGATCACGGACGCGGGCGTCCAGCCCTGGATGGACCTCCCCCTCTGGCTCCCGCCGGGCCCCGAGCACGACGGCATGCACGGCGCGAACCCGGCGAAGGCCCTGCGGGCCGGGCTCCACTGCCGACCCGTCACATCGACCGTCGCTGACACCTGGACCTGGCTCCAGTCCATCGGCGGCACGGCCCCCCAGCGCCCCGACCGCCCCCCGGTCGGCCTCTCCCCGGACACCGAGGCCCGCCTCCTCACCACCCTCCCCTGACCCCCACCGGCAGCCAGCCGCCCGACCGGCCCGGAGGGGGACGGTGCGGGGTGCCCCCGCAGGAATGCGCTCCCAGTCCCTCACCGACCAGGTAAGAGGCCGAACGCGCATTCCGAGGAGGTGCCCCGTGGCGGCCCCCGACCCCACCCGCACGGAGCGCGCGATGCCCCGCCGGGTACCACCCAGGGGCGCGAGGAACTGC